>CAYQBQ010000069.1:0-1374 GCA_964415805.1 uncultured Clostridium sp. | reverse complement strand
TTGCTGATATATTAGCTCCTAAGTTATATAATTTTATACCATTTATAACTTTAACAAATTGGAAAAAAATATCCATAATAATAATAACATTAATTCTGTCATATTTCACATTAGTCTTTGGAGAATTAGTACCTAAAAGAATTGCAATGAAATATTCAGAAAAATTAGCGTATATGACAGTAGGAATTATCAGAATATTATCAATAATTACATTACCATTTGTAAAATTATTAACATTTTCAACAAACAGTATCTCAAAATTATTTGGAGTAACAGGAGAAGAAGAAGAAGAAGTAAGTGAAGAAGAAATAAAAATGATGATAGATGTAGGTGAAGAAAATGGTACAATTGAAAAAGGAGAAAAAGAAATGATAAATAAAATATTTGAATTTAATGATAGAGTCGTTTACGAAATAATGATTCCAATAAATCAAGTATATGCTTTAGATATGGAACTTACAATTAATGAAGCAATAGAGATATTAAACGAAGATACAAGATATAGTAGAGTACCAATATATGATGAAAATATAGACAATATAAGAGGAATAGTATATTTAAAAGATATGCTATTAACTCAAAAGAATAAAAATACTAAACTAAAAACTATAGCAAGAGAAGCCACATATGTTTTAGAAAGTGTTTATATTGATGATGTATTTAAAGAACTAAAAAAACATAAAAAGCAAATAGCAATAGTTGTAGATGAATATGGAGGAACAGCCGGGATAATTACAATAGAAGATATACTAGAAGAAATTGTAGGCGAAATATATGATGAATATGATATAGAAGAAATAAAATACAAAAAAATCGATAATAACACATTTATATTAGATGGAGAAATGCCAATATATGAGGTAGAAAGAATTTTAGATGTTTCTCTACCAGAAGGCGATTATGATACTATTTCAGGATATTTATTATTTGAATTAAATAGAATACCAAATTATAAAGAAAAGGGAATAATCATAGAAACTGATAGAGTTATATATAAAGTAGAAAAAATAGAAGGTAATAGAATAAAAAAAATAAAAGCATGTAAAATTTAAATATCATATGAGGAGCCGAAGCTTCAACAACATAACCACTCCTCACTGAACTGGAACAATATAAGTTTCATATTTAAAGTAAAGGTGAATAAAGTTTAACAGGAGGAAAAAATATGAAATTTATAATAGGATTCGCCAAAGGAATTTTAATTGGAGCAGGAGGAATATTGCCTGGAATAAGCAGTGGAGTATTATGTGTTATTTTTGGTATATATGAAAAACTAATAGATAGCATTTTAAATTTTTTTTCAGATATTCGTAAGAATGTTAGATTTTTATTACCAATTATGTTAGGAGGATTTGTAGGAATAATTATATTTAG
>CAYQBQ010000068.1:0-5557 GCA_964415805.1 uncultured Clostridium sp. | reverse complement strand
AAATGATTTATTAAGACATTATCATAAATGAATTATACTAAGCAAAAAAAATATGTAAAATTCTTGAAAAATTATGTTATTTGTGATAATATATTAAAAAACATAGAAAGGAGTCCTTAATATGGATAAAATACTGTTGACAAAAAATAGCAATAATCGGGAGGCAACACTAACAGTACCTTTAGAACTTAGAGCTAAAGTATCCTTTAATGTCATTACTGATATAATAATGATGAATAATTGCAATTTAACAGTTTATAAAGTTGATTTGCAGAAAGTTATTATATTAAATATTAAAGGAGAAGAAAATAGTATTAAAAATGTAACCAATAAAATTGAAGGACTTTTATAGGGGAGATTCTATCTCCCTTTACTTTTTATTATAAGGGGTGATTTAATGTTAGAACTTGAAGAAACAATAAAAATGCTTAATGAATTAAAAGAAAAATTAAAGAATTTAGGTGAGTCTCTTTGACATACCTAATTTAGAAAAAAGATTAAATGAATTAGAAGAAAAAACAACGAAGCAAGAATTTTGGGAAGATACAGAAAATACAACAAAAGTATTGTCAGAAATAAAAAAAATAAAAAGTAAGTATGTAAAATATAAAGAATTAGAAAAAGAAATAAACAATCTATTAGAATTATCAGAGTTAGTTCAATTAGAATTTGATGAAGAAATAGCAAAAGATATAGTAAAGAATACAAAAAAAGAGCAAAAAAATATAGAAAAATTAGAATTAGAAACATTATTATCTGGCAAATATGATGCAAACAATGCAATAGTTACAATTCATCCAGGAGCAGGAGGAACAGAATCACAAGATTGGGCAGAGATGTTATATAGAATGTATACAAGATGGGCTACAAAAAATGAATATGAAGTAAAAGAACTTGACTATCTAGAAGGAGAAGAAGCAGGAATAAAAAGTGTTACATTTGAGATAGTAGGACAAAATGCTTATGGATATATGAAATCTGAAAAAGGTGTTCATAGATTAGTAAGAATTTCACCATTTGACAGTGGAGGAAGAAGACATACATCATTTGCATCAGTAGAAGTATTACCGGAAATAACAGAAGATATAGAAATAAATATAAATCCAGACGATTTAAGAATTGACACATACAGAGCATCAGGAGCTGGAGGACAACACATAAATAAAACATCCTCAGCAGTAAGAATTACACATATTCCAACAAACACTGTTGTAGCATGTCAATCAGAACGTTCACAAATTCAAAATAGAGAAACTGCTATGAAAATGCTTAAATCCAAACTATTTGATTTAAAAGAACAAGAACATAAAGAAAAAATTGAAGACTTAAAAGGAGAACAAAGAGATATAGCATGGGGAAGCCAGATACGTTCATATGTATTTTGCCCATATACGATGGTAAAAGACCACAGAACTAATTATGAAGTAGGAAATGTGCAAGGTGTTATGGATGGCGATTTAGATGGATTCATGGAAAGTTTTTTGAAACAGGATTTGGGGACGGTCCAAAAATCCTAATTTATAAAAAATAGCAAAATCATAAAGAGAAACATATATTATATAGAGTCATATTTTAAATAAAATAAGGCTCTATATATTTATTTTAAAGAGGTGGTCCAAATGGACACAATTGTTATGAAATTTGGAGGAAGTTCGATAGCAGATGATGATAAGCTTAGAATTGTAGCACAAAAGATTATAGATATGTATAATAAGGAAAAAAATATAGTTGTAGTATTGTCCGCACAAGGAAAAACAACGGACAAATTAATAAATGAGGCATCAAAACTTTACAAAAAAGAGGGATTTGGTGTGGTGGCCCCACAATCCCAGTATTTTAGAGAAATGGATATGTTACTTAGTTCAGGAGAACAAATATCAATTGCAAAATTGAGTATATTATTAAATGGAATGGGGTATAAGTCAATTTCTTTGACGGGTATGCAAGCAGGCATACTTACTGATAATACAAATCAGAATGCTATTATAAAAAATATTGATACAACAAGAATTTTAAAGGAACTAGGAGACAGAAAAATTGTTATAGTAGCTGGTTTTCAGGGATTTAATGAAAATATGGATATTACAACATTGGGGAGAGGTGGCTCTGATACAAGTGCTATTGCAATAGCTGCAGCTTTAAACGCTAAGGAGTGTTATATTTTTTCTGATGTTGATGGTGTATATACAGCAGATCCTAATAAGGTTGAAAATGCTAAAAAATTATCTGCACTTTCATATAATGAGATGATGGAAATTTCAAGTGAGGGGGCTAAAGTTCTTCATAATAGATGTGCTGAAATAGGAGATAAGTTTAAGATTCCTATTATTACAAAGTCTACTTTTAACAATAAGGCTGGTACTATTATTACTGATATTATTGAAGAAAATACTATTAAGAGTGTTGTAAAAAAAGATGTTTCAAGAATTTCTTTTATTGGTAATGGCATAATTAGGAATGTGGATTTTATAAAGAAAGTTATTGATGTGATTCAGGATGAAAAATTGGAAATGTTAGAATTTAATGTTTCTGAATCTAAAATTTCTATTGAATTTAAGAATGTTGTTAGTGATGAAATATTGAAAAGGTTTGATATATAAAATATATCAAACCTAATTTTTTACAACAATTTTGCTGCGATATACGCAATCTGGCTTCTGACTGATTCTTCAGCTTCTAGTGTTACCTGCCAACAATATTCTGAATCCTTCATTTTCTCTGATAAATATACTAATCCATTATACCTTTCATTCAAATCAGGATTATCTATCTGAGTTGGACAACCTAAGAAAACAAACTTAGAACCCTCTCCAGCTCTTGTAACGATACTTTTAATAACTTCTGGCTCTATATTCTGAGCCTCATCAATTATGAAGATAGTATCTACAATACTTCTTCCTCTTAAATGACCTATAAGCTGCATTACTATAGTACCGTTTTCAAGTAACTGTTTTGGAGTATATTTGCTGTTCTTCAATTCGTTGCTTGAATCATTAGAATCTTTAGCTTTTGATTTTTTCTTTTTGTTTGAAAGAAGAATTTTTAAATTATCCATAATTCCACCTAAATAAGGATCAAATTTTTCCTCAAACTCTCCAGGTAAAAAACCAAGGTTTTCATCTCGTAAGGTCTCTGTTGGTGTAGTAATAAGTATCTGAGAATATTTTTTTTCATCGTTAAGCGTTTTATAGAGAGCTGCTGCTAAAGTTAAAATTGTTTTGCCTGTTCCTGCTTCACCTTGTATTATAACAATTGGAGCTATTTCAGGTGGTTGTAAAAGTGCTTCTTGAGCCATCTTTTGGCCGGCATTCTTTGGAGTTATTCCAAAAGGATGAATATCTCTTGAATACAGCGGAACAATCTTTTTTCTTTTAGAATCATAACGACCAATAGCACTTATACTTTTGTCTTCTAGAGCTGATATGTTTAAAAACATATTTGGCAAAAATTCATATTTTTGATAATTATGAATGTTTTTGATATCCATAACGCCATTTTCATAAAAATATTCAATTCTGTTTTTTGACGCTTCACAATTTATTCTTCCCTTATACTGCTCTTCAAGAGTAGGAAAAATATCATCTCTGAATTCTTCAACCTTTAATCCTAAAGTACTTATTAGAATTTTCAGACCAGGTCTTTTTGAAACAATTATTACAGGTTTCTTGTTTTTAAAAGTTTCTTTTAAACCGAGTGCAATTTGAATTTTTCTTCTATCAAAAGATGAGAAAAGATTCATATCCTGAAAATTTTGGTCACGAAAACCCTGCTCAAATCTCAAAATTGATCCATTCTGCTGAATCACACCTTTTGATGAGAGTAAACTGGTTGTTTTAAATTTAGAAAAATACTCTAATAACTTCTTCGCTACTTTACCTTTTTCAGTACTCTGATTAGCAATCTTACTTAATTCAATAATTCCTTCTGGATAAGGAATTACTATTTCGTTATCGCTACCAAACCGAAGCGTCGAATCAATGCTTGAAGTTAATGATTGCGTTCCTAAAATGAAAATTTTTTTTGATTCCATAGATGTCACTCCTTTATTATTGTAAAATATTACCCATATACATATGAGTATTGTATAATGGTTACATAACTATTATACAATAAAATATCAATTAACACAAGTAAAATATTGGAAATCTATTTTTATTGATTTATAAATAGAAGAAATTATTAGAAATGTTTGATTTTATTTACATAATATGATATAATCTGATTATATTTTATCAATATGAAGGAGGATTAGTATGAAAGGACAATCAAAATGTACCTTAATAGGAACAAAAGAGTTACGGATTGTAACAACAGAAAATAATGTAGAAAAAGAGGTAAGATACGAGTTAAAAACAATATCAAAAAGTGAATTAGAAGATTTAAGAGAAAGTGGAAAACCTGTATTTATATTAAAAAAGTATAATAAATATTATTATACTGAAGTTACAGTTAAATTTAATTTATTCAACAATAAACTATGTAATCATCTTTGTAAAAGTTGCAAAAACTGTAGACCAAGTAAATGTCAAAAAGTAAGAGATATAGGTGATGATAAAAAAATAGAGAAATATGACTATTTAGCAATAGGTGTAGAAACTGACAATATGAAAGATTATTATGATTCATTTGTTGTAAAAGCTTGTATCGGTTTTATACCATACTAGTCTCAAAAGGTACTTGCATTATACAAGTACCTTTTTTATATTCTTCATATCTTTTTGTTCTAAAAAAGACAACCTGTGAATATATATAAATATCAGAGAAAATCAAAGAAAAGGAGAATAACGTTATGACTGTTGATGAAAGAAAAAACATAAATACAGGAGTAATCCAAAATTTAATACTAGAGAATAGGGGAAAATTAAGTATTTCAGGAGTAAATGACGTATTAAGTTTCGATGATCAAGTGGTAATGGTAGAAACTGAACTCGGATTACTTACAGTAAAAGGAGAAAATATAAGAATAAATAAATTAAGTATAGATACATCAGAAGTAATAATTGAAGGAGAAATATCATATTTAGCATATAGTGATAAAGAATTAGAAAAAAATAAAGGAAATTTAATAAGCAAAATTTTTAAATAAACAAAGGATGGATGTAATATGGTCAAAAACCAAGCGTATTTATTTTTAGTATTTACAATAAACGGAATACTCATAGGACTTCTATTTGACATTTTTAGAATATTAAGGAAAAGTTTTAAAACTTCTGATATGATAACATATATTCAGGATATTTTATTTTGGATTTTAACAGGATTAATTTTATTATACTCAATCTTTACATTTAGTGATGGTGAAATTCGATTTTATATGTTTATAGGAATATTTATAGGATGTTTAATATACATGATGATGTTTAGTAAATATTTTATAAAAATAAATGTAAAAATAATCACAATAATTAAAAAAATAATAGGAATAGCACTATCTATTATAATATTCCCTATAAATATATTATTTAAATTTATGAAAAAAATATTTTTTAAGCCAATAAATTTTATCACCATAAATATTAAAAAATCAAAATCAAATTGTCAAAAAAAGTTAAAAAAT
>CAYQBQ010000067.1:0-5606 GCA_964415805.1 uncultured Clostridium sp. | reverse complement strand
GCGATGACATCTCATATGAGGATGTAAAAGCTTTTATCCAAGACTTTACAAAAGACTTATTCTAATAAAAGGAACTTCTGGTCCAGTGGACCAAAGGTTATCCCGATCACAAGTCAACTAAAGTGCTACTACTTCATCGTAGAGACAAAAGAACATATCCTCCACCTCTGTATCCTCATGAAAATGACCGAAATACCATGCCGTAAACTCTGTATTATCCGCCACACGCTGAAGATACTGTCTAAGTTCCACTTCATCATCCGACATTTCACCATATCCTATAGCCGCAACAACCTCTCGCGGACCGGAATGGCTTAAGATGTAATCCACCTTAAATCCACAGCTTTCCAAGTTATGCCAACCTTCCTCGTATTCTTCGTAGTTTGGCAATTCCTCCGGAAACCAGGATATACCCTCGGTTCGATACATCTTATCAATACTATATGCTCCTCCAAAGGTAAAAAAGGTGGTTCCATCAATGTCAAACACCTGTCCGCGCATCAAATGAATAATATCAGATTCAATAAAATGTACCTTTCCGCCATTCCATTCATCTACATGATATGAATTAAGGAGTTCAAAATTTTCATGGTTTCCATCAATAAACAATGTTGTAACAGGAAGGTTTCGAAGTGTTGCCCTTGTTGCCGCTTCATCAGAAGCAGAAAAACCACAGACACCTACATCGCCTAAAATAATCAAATAATCCTCATCCTTGGAGAACTCTGCATCTCTGCCATCATAGTACTGAACCACCTTTGCAAGATCCAACGTTCCATGGGTATCGCCAGCAATCAAAAAACTCATTCGCACTTCCTCCGTGTTATTCTTTGTGTTCGCAAAATCTCAACTTACATATTCTTCGTACTTTCTCACGGGAATCCTTCTATCTGATTCAATCTGATAATACTTTCCGTCACTTTCGACATATCCCAATAATAGAAGCTTTCCTCCCTTGTATACCGATCCATCAATATAATAATGACTCTCTCCATCATAATAAACATCATGGTATGAGCGATCATTTGCTAGATCCCTGGTTCCTGTACCGACATGCCCCGCAACTATAGTTTTATAAAACTTTCCTTTTGATGCAGGAAACTTCCCAAAAAGCAGGTCATCCGATGTACCCCACATCCAGTACTCTCCTGCCTCCTCATCCACACCGGCGTGAACATATATTTGATCATTTGTCTCGTAAAATGACGGCATCTTTCTAATCCAATTTATCAATTCTTTGTGATGAAAAGATATCATCTGAACCGCTTCTTTACTAATCGTTTCTAAAGAGCTGGTTCTTGAAATCTGATTGAGAAAGTCCATTTGTTGTTCAGAAACAAACGTACTTATGGTATTTGCTCCATATTCAAAATCAGTTCTTAACCAATCATTAAATGTCATAAGGTCTTCAGTACCATCCGAGAATGGATTTCTGTAATCATCAATCCATTCCAGGAACATCTGCTCATGATTACCTTTAAGCACAACAACCTTTTTATCTCCATACCGTTTTTGCAACTGCCAAATATACTGCAAAACCTGGCAGGAGCTATCCCCGTAATCAATATAATCTCCAAGAAAGATAATGCGATTATCTCCACCAAGATCAACCAACTCCATTTTCTTTTCCAGTTCTTCTATACATCCATGAATGTCGCTCATAGCGTAAATCATAGTATTCGTTTCTCCTTGAATCCGCAATTAAAAAGGTGAGTTTTCCAATTTGGAATTCAGACTTTTAATATATTCCTTTTCCTCTTCACTATTAGGTTCTTTTTCATTTCGAATGCTTTCTTCGATTATTTCTGTTACTCTTTCAAATGCTAGAATCTTTTCCTTATCAGAAGCATTTATCATATTCATTCTCCTTCTAATTCTTATTTTTTCATCTTTGAAGTATTATACAAACATCAGCTCCATTTGAATACGAATCATAAGGAAGGTCCCAGGGATCAAAAACATAGATTTCATTATTATCATTGGGGCAAAAATGTAACTTTAAAACATCATAAGAATTTTGATACTCGTAATAAGTTTCTGTGGAAACATCGCTATCACCCCAATATTCTTTGTAATAGTCCGGATAGTTTGCTTTTAGTTGAGTTTGTATTTCAAAAAATATTTCTTCAGGCGAAAGAGACGTGATATCTGTTATTTTCAACTCTTCATTCGTATGTTTATGATAAGTATGGTATTCCGCATGCGGAGCAAACGAATCTGTAGAATTCAATATTTTAATACAGTATATTTTATCGTCCTCATAAGCTACTGTTACATAAATATCATCATATTGTTTTTTTTCTTCTATTTGCGATTCGTCAGTTATACCTATACTATCTTCTTCCTTTTTATTGTCTTTTCTTTTAAAAAAGCACCACCCCAAGCAAATAATTACTAGTATAAGAAGAATTGCAAATAAATATCTCTTATTTTTCATAATACATAAAACTCTTTCATATCATTCAGTCGTATCGCTCCTAACCGTCCGTTGGAGTATCCATTTCCGCAGTCTGTTCGTATTGTCCTTCCCGATGGCGAAACCCATATTTTCTTATCCTCCGTCGGCGTATGTCCCACAACCGAGATATATTCATCACTTTCTTCCATTCCTCGGATAAAACACTCATGATGATCATCACCCATATACAATAGGCTTTTGTCCCATATACGTTCCGGTGTAGGGTAAGTCTGTGCATGCGCAATCTGATATTTCGTGCCATTTAAATCAAGATTGATATAATACGGTTGACTCTGTATCCATTTAGCCAAATTTATCAAATCTACAGGAACCAATCTTTCTTCCAAAAGTGGCAAAGAATTATACCTAATATATTGGCTAACCTTTTGGTTATCGTACTTTTCCAAGATTTCTCTGGCCAGCCATACATCATGATTTCCCTGTACAACCTGTATATTAGAGTGTTTTAAGATTTCAAAATACAGGTCTACAGGTTCGTCTCCGCGGTCAAAGATATCTCCATTTATGATTAAAAGATCATCCGTCGAAAAAGCAATCTTATCCAGCAACTCCTTAAACCCGGAAAAATCGTTATGAATATCTGACACAACATAAACTTTTCTATTGGCTATTTCCAGATTCATTTCCCTCCTCATTCTCATTATTCTCATGCAAGTTCAAAATAATCCTTTCACTTCTTCCTTGCCGCTCCTCATAGGCAAGAAGAAAGAAGTCAAGGGTTCCCTGCCCCTTTGCCAAATCCATGGCATAGCGGAGATATTCCTTGTCATCAGATGGCGGAAGGGACTCCCAATCGACTTTTTCAAGATACATCGGGGATACGTGATCATGCATAAAGTCGCCTTTCTCATTCATAAATTCCACTGTAATGGAGGCGTCATAGAAATCAGCAAATAATTCGTCCTCCACCCGTTTAAGAAATCGTTCCCAGTCTTCCCGGGATTCCTCTACAATACCGTAAACTTCCCGACCTCCACGCTTCATTGACACCAGATCTCCCCGGTCAAATGGATGGGGCAGAGGTATGAACAGGTTTTCAAAGCGTTTCGGATCCGTCTCATCTGTGTTCCTACGTTTATCAATGGATATGCCTCTCACATAGTAGTAGCGACAGATTTTTCCTTCATAGGTGGCATTTCCCACATCTCCCCCATCGTATTCTCTCCTCTCAACTTTGATATTATCCTCACCGAACAAACCTTTGTTAAACACGGAAACATACTCGGAATCCGGGAGTTCTCCATCTACAATGAGGTATTTATGGATTTCGAATCTTTCATCTTGAAATTTTTTTATCCCATAGCTTTCCGCCTCGACGAAATGCCTGAATATGCCGCAAACCTCGTCAAGATCATATTCTTTATCATGATGCTCGATGACAAAAACATACTTTCCTTCCGGATTGGAAATCAGGAGATTCCACTCCTCTTTATCATATTCGACGCGCTCCTCAATTTGTTTCTTAAGGGTTTCATCTGTAGTTTGCGCCATCAGGCCACCCAATTTCATTATCCTAAGATTCGGGTCATCCGTATAAAGCTGGTAGCAAAGCGTCGCCAGCTCTCTGTCACTCGGCTTATAACCGACACTTTTCAAGTATTCCTTTTCTGTTTTTGACATTCCCTCTAAATCATCTAAACTAAAGGTCATATTTACCCCTTCCTTTATTTTTAAATACTTCCACTGTCCATTGTTTTCTTTATTATGAACCAGCATTCATACTCTTTCATTAAACTCTTAGTTCAAAGGAACTGTTTTTACGTACTTTTCAAGATACTCTTGCGCACTTAATTCTCTTCTTGCTTTCCTTTTTTCTTCAATTCTTTCCAGGGTTTTTGCCGCACATTTATCGCAAAATGTATCTACTCTCCTGGGATATACTTTTTTTAATGAGCCCTCTGCTCCACACATTTCGCAGGTGTGTGCGCTTTTCTCTTCAGCCTCGCGAACAATCGCTGCAATATCCCTACGAAGTTTTATCTTATCTTCATTATCCTCGCCATTAATTCCCGGGACAGGTCGGATACTTGTACCGGTACCGAGATTATCAAATGCTGCGATTCCACAGGGAGCATCTTCGTACCCGTAATAAAACCTCAACGTTCCAAACTTCTCCTTAATCTGAGCCGGGACAAAATCAATTGGAACACCGGCTTCTTCATATCGCTCCGTTATCTTTTTGCAGCAATCATGCAAAATATCATACCAACCACCGGAGCACTCGAAACCATAATGTCGATAAAGATTCTTTTCCTCCTCCACAGGATTTTGTTTCATAAATGAGAATTCTTCCTGTAACTTTTCCTGCCAATTGTTTTGCATACGTTTTCCTCCCGAATAATACATGCTTTGTTTACCTTTACATTTATATTATGAAGTTATCTATGTTCAACATGTTACATATATAAGAGCAACGACACATCTTCTAATTTCCGGATTCATTTTCACTCCCACTCTGGCAGAACTGAATGGTGGCCACTATGATAATCTTCGATTAATCTATCTTTGTTTGTTGCAAAAGAGTTTCCAGCCTTTACTTTATTATGATCACTCATCGCTTGCCCCCTGCCTCCTTTGCAATTCCTTTCTTTTTTGTTCTTGTTTTTGTTTAAACTCTTTTAAAGAATGTGTTTTTATCTCTCCTGAAAGTATTTTTCTTTCTGTTTCTATTAAAATTTTATCAATTTCTTTTTTTCGTTCTTTTGATATATCTGTCCTTTTCATTTATGATATATAACCCTTCTTATTCTCCCAACACGGGCATAGCGGAGATTCTAAGAATCTCATGTTCCCTGAATAATTCATAAACGGTTCTATAACTGTATCGTAATGCGATTGATATATGTCATCTCTTATCCAATATGTTTTCAAGAAATCATCTTTGACATGAAACGATGTAAAACCATGGATGGCATTTTCAAAACTATATCCCGCCTCCTTATTTCCAAGATTACAGTCGAACACATCCATAAATTTGCTCATAAATTCATTCTCATCCATATAGTTTGACAGTTCTCTTTGAAACTCATATTCCATGCATAATGGTTTATCCGTATCAAAATAGAAAACTATACGGATAAGATTGTATAGACCTTCAAATCTGGTCGTGTATTCAATATCCCATGCA
>CAYQBQ010000066.1:0-5689 GCA_964415805.1 uncultured Clostridium sp. | reverse complement strand
GTCCATTTTTTACCATTATAATTGTACTTATTAATACAACTAAATACAACAAATTCATTAGACCTGTAAATACTCCGTTTGTATTTGATCTTTTTCTTTCATTTATTTTAGTAGCTTTAAGATATTCTTTTGAATTTTCTGTTATCTTTTTATTACAAAAATCTCCTATATTTAGTTTTCTTACTGCTATAATATTTTGAATAAAATCTACAAATGTCGCATTATATCTTGATTCTGCTTCATTAGTTTTCTTTTGATATACTTGCTTGTTTTTTATCATTTTATATTTCAAATATACTGCGAGAAAAGAAATTATAATACATATAACACCTGTTACAATTGATTGCTTACAAACCATTATTAATATTGATATTCCTCCAATCAATAATGGTATAACACTTATTTCAAACTGCCAAGTCATTTCAAAAAAGTAAAAAGATAAATTAGTTATTAGTTTATGTATATATCCAGTATGTGTATTAGCTATTTGTTCCATTGTCATTGACTGCAACTTGTTAAAATAATATTTTTGTATTGTTGATTGTGTCTTTTGATTATTAACATTATCAATATATGAGGCTATTTTCCCAGATATTAACATGATTATGTCTACTGTAAAAATACAAATTGTCAAATTAATAATTTTATTCAAAGTTAATGGACTTGTTCCAAAATATGATAAAGCAAATGATTCACCATAATCTGCCAGAGAATATATTGTATTAATTATAATAGACCATATAAATAGTTTTTTTGAAACTACCTTTAATAATTCTTTCATTATCATCCACCCCTTTGTCTTATATCCCAATCATCTATCTCCATAAATTCTTCATTTTATATTATTTTAATTTTATTTTTTGTAAAATCATATTAAAGATTTTCTTCCATAATGGTTCTTTATATTCTGTAAGTGATTGTTCTTGAACTTCTGATCTGTTAATTTTTATATTGGTATTCTTCTTAAATAAATTATCTTGGCTATATTTTTCTTTTTTTATTTCTTCCAATTGTTCTTGATTTTGTTTTAATAAGTTTTTTAATGTTTCTTTCTGATTTTCAGTCGCAAAATAATCTCTAAATAAAGAAATTAAAATTGCATTTGCTTCTTTAGAAATATATTGCTGTGACAAATCGACTTCAGGATTAATTACAAATTCATAATTATTATCCTTATTATTTTCATAAAATTCTATTTTTTCTTTTGGAATTTTATAATATTCTTCTTCTGAAAAATGACTTAGTATTTCTAGAACTTCTGTATATGCTCTTGCATATTTATCAATCATCTTTAGTTACTACTCCTTCCATCTGTTGTTTTTGTACTTCTATATATTCTATTTTATCACTATTTTCTACATCCTCTGTCGTAATTCCTTTGTTAATAGCATTTGATACTGCTGATTTCATTGATATTGTTCTGGGCTCTTTTTTTCTCATATCTCTTAATTTCTTTGCATCACTTAATTTTCTTGGCTTAAATCCATCTCTAAAAATTTCTGCTATTGTTTCTTTAGACATCTCTCCAATAGGAAATTTTGAATCTTTCATTCCACTTCTAACCAAATAATTTTTATCATTATATTGATATATACAAGCAATTTCGCAATGTCGTTCATCTTCTTTAACTATATTAATATTGTTTGGTTTCTGTGTTATCTCTCCTTTAGGTAAACTTTTCCCTAGTAATTCAACAAAATCTTTAGCCTCTTCAAATCCAAAATCAGAACTAAAATCATCTAATTTTGCGAAAATAAAATTAAACGCTCTATTCGCATCATTATTTCTTTTGCAATAGTTCTCATACTCACATAATACTTTGTTTCTAAAACTTTCATTTATGTCCATACTAATATTTAATGCTCTAGCTCTATGTTCTTCTTTTGGATGAAAACCTGCTACTTGATTTTCTTCTATATTTGTTTCCCCTATTTTTATTCTTGCCAATGCTTTTTCTGTTAAATAATCTTGTATATATTCCCCTTTTTCAGTTTGTACAACACAATACCAATGTGACGGACTCGCATTTGGTTCTCTCTCTTTATTTTCAATTTTTATATTTATATCATCATCAAAAATACATTTGTATGTTTCTGGGACATGAATTATAGATCCATCCTCTCTTTTTTCTCCCTCAATTTCTTCTTTGGAATTTACTCCTACGACCTTCGCATCAATTCCTATTTCATTTAGTATTGCTACATAAATTTCTGCCATTCCTTTACAAATTTGCTCTTTGTTTTTTGCATTAGTTTCATTATTTAATATCCTTTTTTGTCTTTTTCTACTTTCTTCTGATACATTTCCCTCTTGATTACTGGCAATATCAAATCCCTCATATCTAATAGTATAATTATTATCATATATAATTAATTTTCCCAATTGTATATGTACATATTTAGCAATATCAAAGTCTGAAATCCTTTGCATTTTTAATTGTTTAGCTTTGTCTATAATATTTTTTATTTCATTTTCCATTCAATACTTGCCTCTTTTCACCTTTTATCATATATAACATATAGAAAAAATTTTTTATCTTTTCATTTTATATTATAACATTTATTTAAACTATTGTCTTTATAAAATCTTAAATTTATTTATAATTATATTATTAAATTTCTAAATCCCATTCCATTTCTCTTTCTTCCTTTTTTATTTGTTTTTCTGGGTCTAAAAAAGTATTAGTTTCTCTTTGAAAATCTCTTATTAAATTATCTTCTGCACCCATATCAAATTTATTACAAATCCAATGTATGAATTTATCAATAGTTTCATAGAACTTATCAATTATTTTGTGTAATTTGTTATTTTCTTTTTCTAGTTTACGAACTTTACTTTTGTACTCATATTCCATATCATAAGTTTTTTCTTGAAATTCTTTTTCAAGTTCCGTTCTTCTATTATTAAATTCTAAATCAAGAGTATTACTTTTTATTTTATATTCGTGTTCCAAATGTTGTACTTTGTTATTTAATTCTTTATTGTCGGCAATTATAGTATCTCTTTCTTTTTGATATTTTTCAGCCTCTTTTACAAGTCTTACTTGTTTTGATAATTCTCTTCTCAAAACCATATTATCTTTGTGTAATTCTTGAATCAAATCATCTTTAGGTTTTATTATCTCTTTTTCTACTTTTGCCCTATTTAATTGTAATAATTTAATATCATTTATGTCTGGAACTTCTGGTAATTCTAACTTAATATTATTTAATACTTTTTTAGTATTTTCAAAGTTTGTTATTTTCTTTAAATCTTCTATTTTATAATGTTTTGCACCTGTTTCTTCTACTGGTAAACCTCTTTCTAAGTCAAATCCTTTTGATGTTACATATTTGTGAAAGTCATTTTGTAATTTTCTATAACTATCTCTACCTCGCCAAAAATCTCTTGCACATATTTTATCTATTGCATTACCTTCTTCATCTTTTGTATGAATTATTGGTATAAATACCAAATGCATATGTGGAGTTGTTTCATCTAAATGTACCGCTGCAGATACTATATTTCTTTCTCCTAGATTTTTGTAATTGCATATAAACTTATAACTTTCAATAAAATATCTTTTTGTTTCTTCTAAACCTATTTTATTGAAAAACTCGTTATCTGATGTAATCATCATTTGGCACATTATAATACTATTTTTTCTCAAATTACCTTTTAAATCGTATTCCTTTTTCATTCTATCAAATTCTCTAATGTATGTTGTTTCATTTTCTTTACAATAGAAATTCAAATGTGTTCTTGTTGGATCAATATCCTTATTTGAATGATTTTTTGCTTTCCTATCATTGTGAACATATGCTCCGTATGATTCAGCCCTTGTTAATTTTTCATTTCTTATTATTGCATAACTCATATCTCAATTTACCTCCTTCTTTACTCAAGATATACTTTGTATGTCTAACATACTAGTCAAACAAGTTTGACCGTATGGCAGGGAAATTACATTTCCCCACACCCCATTGCCTAAAAATTGCTACCAGCAATTTTTTAGGTTTGAAATAAATTCGAAATCTCAATTTATTTCAAAAAAAAGAGCAAGAATAAAATTGAATCTTCAATTTTATTTCTTACTCATCTTGAAACCCATTCGGTTTCAAACTTCCGTTTAAGTTATTCTTATTAGATTCATCAGTACGAAAATAACTAAGCAATAACTGCTTTTTATTTTCATTTCCTTTCATCATAATATTAGGGCTAACTTGCCATAATCCATTTTGTATTTTCTTTAAGAATTGTTGCTTTTGTAATTTTTTCATTACTTTTGCAATAGTAGTCTGTGATGCCTTCGTATTTTCTTGTATAGTTTTATAAGTTCCTATAAACATATTTGTACTTGGATGTGTATTTTCCAGTATATATATTAAAATATCTACTTGCTTACTTTCTACTATTCCTAACACTGGCAAAAAATCTCCTAAATATAACTTCCAGAAATTCTTTTGACCATATATTTTTTTAGTTATTTGGTCTACTTCTATAATTTCTCCTGTTTCTTTATCTATTAACTCTTTTCTTTTTGTACCTATTAATGTTTTTGTTTTTTCTATATATTCACTTCTCATTATTAAAACTCCTCAAAATAAAACACTACACTATAGTGAAGTAAACACTAAAGTATAGTGTAGTGTATAAAATCTTTGTAACTATTCTTATATTAAGCAAAATAGACAATTATATAAAAATTATCTCTTTTCTTAATATAAATATCATAAAAAATAAAGCCCTAAGATTTTACTCTCAAAGCTTTGCTTAAATTATTTTTCTTTTATATCATATTTTTTTATTAGTTCTTTTGCTTTTTCTACTCCTTCTTCTGTTAAATAAGTAGATTTAGCTTTATAGCTTCCACCAATTAAATTTTCCTCTTCTAATGCATTTAAAATATCAAAGTCATAACCTTTCCATGCTCTATGGAATTCTCCATATGGTTCTTTTTCTACCCATGAATTTAGATATAACAATAATAATGTTAATTCTTTTATTTTTTCTTCCATTTTCTAATCTCCTAATAAAAATTTTGCATGTTCTTTATAATCTTCGATTCTCATGTTTATTTCCTCTAAATTTACATATGTTCTATCATCATGCCATGTAAAATATCCATTCTCTACCCATTCTTTCATTTCTTTATATCTTGGATGTTTTTTGTCCTCTAATATATTTAGCAATTCTTCATATCCCCATGAGCCTCCACAGTCTTCTGGTAATTCAGCCATTTTAGCTTTAATACAAATAGGATTTTTAAGTTCTATATCTGTTTCAATTACTTTTTCTATTTTTATATCATGAATCCAATTATCACCAAAGTCGTATGTATATTTCATTGTTTTATATTTTTCAAAATATTTGTCAATTTTCTCTTTTTTTGAATTTTTAGTTTCATGCCAAAAATCACTATCTGGATTTGGTAATTCTATAAATATCCCCTCTTCATGTAAAGTTGCTCCTACTTCAAAATCATACATATGATATCCACACCAATCAAATGCCAGTTGTATAATTGCATTTAATTCATGAAATGTTATTCCAGATGGTATTTGCAATCTTCTCCATACTGGTGGATGCGTATCTCTAACAGACACTTTTATTTCATAATACTTATACTTCTTATCTTTTTCTGAACTCATTTTATTACTCCTCGTATAATATATTTACAATCAATTTTATAAAGTAAAATTACATTAAA
>CAYQBQ010000065.1:0-5715 GCA_964415805.1 uncultured Clostridium sp. | reverse complement strand
CTGGAGTAGTAAGAAGAATAGATGACTTAGGAAGAGTAGTTATTCCAAAGGAAATTAGGAAGACTTTAAGAATAAAAGAGGGTGACCCATTAGAAATATTTACTGACAGAGAAGGTCAAGTAATATTGAAAAAGTATTCTCCAATTGGAGAATTATCAGAATTTGCAACAGGGTATGCCGAAACATTGGCTAAGACAACAGGACATATTGCTTGTATAACTGATAAAGATACAATAATAGCTGTGTCAGGAGGATCTAAAAAAGAATTTTTGGAACAAGACGTTAGCCAAGAATTAGAAAAACTTATGGAAGATAAAGAAGTTTATACAAGCAAAGAGAACAGTGATATGGCAATGCCTATTACTAAAAATGAAAAAAATGACAAAAAAAACAACGCACAGATAGTTTATCCGATAATATCAAATGGTGATACAATTGGTACTGTTATATTGATGTCAAAGGATACAAACACTAAAATGAATGAGGTTGAGAAGAAAGTGGCTCAATCTGCAGCAACATTTTTAGCAAGTCAAATGGAGATATAAAAATAAAAAAAACAAATTGATTTTATTATAATTAATTTGTTTTTTTGTTGAAAAACCAGACAAAATATTGACATAAAGCCAAAATAATGTGATAATATAAAAGTGAAATTTTTAATTTTATTATGAACAAAGTAAATTGGAGAAAAAAATGGAGATAGAAAAAATAAAATCAATAATTGAAGCAATCCTTTTTGCAGCAGGAAGACAAGTAAATATAAAAGAATTAATGATGGCCTTGGAATTGCCAAAAGAAGATTTAGAAAATATAATAGTTTCTATGCAAGAAGATTATAAATCACAAAGTAGAGGAATAGAAATTATAAAAGTAGAAGATAGCTATCAATTATGTACTAAAAAAGAATTATATGAATACATATATCCGATATTAGATAAAAGATCAAAACCAAACTTATCAAATGCATCATTGGAAACACTTGCAATAATTGCATATAATCCTAAAATAACAAGAGCTGAAATTGAATCTATTAGAGGCGTTAGTGCAGATGCATGTATTTATAAGTTATTAGAATATGGATTAATACAAGAATCAGGAAAAGCAGATTTGCCAGGAAAACCGATGACATATGTAACTTCAAGTCAATTTTTAAAAATGTTTGGTTATGTCTCTTTAAATGATTTGCCAGAACTTCCAAGATACAAATTAGATGAAAATCAACAGATTGTAATTGATGAATTAATAGAAAGTGAGGCGCCAGAACCCGAAAGGGAAGAGGAAAAGCCAGATAATAGTAATAATGATGAGGAATAGGAAAGAAGGATTAAAATGAAATTAAGTAAATTAAACCCAAAGAAAATAAACTTTAATGACGTAGATAAAAATTATTCAGGTCAAGATATATTAATGAAATTAGGAGAATTATATCAATTTGAAAGCGGAATTTTTGGGTATGGAAACATATGGACAAAAATGGAGAGAATAGTAGAAAATATAATTATTGATGAATTAGACAAAGCAGATTGTATTCAAGCAGAATTTCCAAAATTACAACCAAGAAAAATATGGGAACAATCTGGAAGATGGGATGTATACACAAAAGAAGCTGATATAATGTTTAATATGAGCAATAACTTAGGTGATTATGGATTAGCACCAACAGCAGAGGAATGTGCTACAATATTTGGATCAAATAGATTATTATCATATAAAAATTTACCAGCAACATATTATCAAATTGGAGAAAAATTTAGAAAAGAAATTAGAGCAAGAGGATATTTATTTAGACCTCGTACATTTGTTATGATGGATGCATATTCATTTGATAAAACGCAAGAAGATATGCATAAAACATTTGAGAAAATGCATGATGTATATATGAACATCTTCAAAAGAATAGGAATCAATATTATTCCAGTTGTAAGTGATGGTGGAACAATGGGTGGAAGAGTTTCAGAAGAATTCCAAGCTATTACAAAATTAGGTGAAGATATCATTTTATACAATGAAGAAAAAAATGTTGGAATTAATAAAGAAGTTTTAGACTTTGAAGATAAAGAAACATTTATTGATAGATTACAAGGTTTAAGACTAGAAGATATGAAAGAATATAATTCAGTGGAATTAGGAAATAACTTTGAATTAGGAACAAAATATTCAGAAGCAATGGGATTAACATATCAAGATGAAAATGGTGAAAGTAAGCCATATTATATGGGATGTTATGGAATTGGTTTAGGTAGAATAATAGCAACTACAATAGAAAATAACATTATTATAAAAAATGACAGAGTTAAAGGTTTTGCAATACCAGAAAATATCGCTCCATATAAAGTTCAAATTATATATAGTGATGAAAATAAAGAAAAAGCATTTGAATTATATAATAAACTTCAAGACAATGGTGTTAAAGCTATTATTGATGATAGAGAAAATTTGAATATGGGTAATAGAATTAATGATGTTTATGCTTTAGGTACTCCATATATGATTGTTATGGGTAAAAAGTTTGAAGATGGAAAATATGAATTGGAAACTTCAAAAACATGAGAAAAAGAAGTATATACAATGGAAGAGATAATAAAAAGTTGTCAATAGGGGTTCATTTCCCTTTTTGACAACTTTTTATTATATATTTTAACCTCTTGATAAAAAAAGTTTTTAAATATATAATATGGAAAAAAGAGGAATTGATATGAGTAAGAAAATAGAAACAGGATTAATAATTGTAAAAGAAGATATATTTACAAAAATAAGAAAAAATCTTTTTTCGATATTTTTTAGAAAAGAAAATGAGTTATTAAATATGTTATATGAAATGGAAAAACCAAGAAATCAGGTGTCTGGTAAAATAATTATACCAAAAGAAATAAAAAGGTTTTAGAGAACCTTTTTATATTTGATAATTGTACATTCCAGGTCTATAAGGATATTCTGCGATAGATACAAATTTTATGGAATATATATCACAATAAAGTAGATTGCCACTTTCGATTGATCTTAATAAAATGTAGCTTACGCCAACGTCTTCTAGAATACCAGTTCTATCAGTTAAATTATTAGTTCCTATAAGAAATTCAACTCTTACTAATTTACCAAGTTGTTCTCTTAAAAATGCAGGAGTATATATATTATTTGTTAAAACTTCAGGAGATTGATTATTTGTAACAACATTTCTTTTATTATTTAAATTTTCATTCATTATGTTTTAGTCCTTTCATATTCAAATATTAGGTGTATGTTTTAAGTATCAGAATAAGAATTCGTAGGTTTATAAAAACAATGATTAGTAATTCTGGTATGAAATGTACCTGAACCATTTCGCGGAAAAATCGGATCACATGTAGTTTTAAAAGGATTTAAATACCATAAACATTCACCAGCTTCTGTAAGTCTGTTTCCGGAAAGTGCCCAATCAGCAATATAAAAATGCTCTTCGGTTGGATTCATGTTATATATATTTTGTGGGTTATATTGATTCCTAATTGATTCTCTTGCACAATCAAATTGACCTTCTTGGAATAAAATATTTCTTATGTTTCCATTTTGTGATACTCTTGAATATTCTCCAACTGGTACATTTACACGATTCATAATTACAGATGCAACAGCTTTCATACCTATATCGCCTTCTCCACCAGCTTCACATTGAATCATTCTAGCTAAAAGCTCTCTTTCTGAATATGCCACATTAATCACCTCTTAATATTATATTAAGTTTAAAGAATAAAGTGATTGACAAAAGATAGAGGTTTGATATAATAAAGAAAAAAGAAAAAGGTGGGGAAAAAATGATAGTAGCAGTTGACGGTCCAGCAGGCAGTGGAAAAGGAACAGTAACAAAAAGAATTGAAGAAGAATTAGGATTTTTAAATTTAGATACAGGGGCAACTTATAGATGTGTTGCATTACAAACTTTAAGAAAAGGCATAAAAATAGAGAACGAAGATGCGATAATTAAAATTGCAAATGATATAGATATAAAAATTGATAATACAGGTGATAAAGACATTATTTTATTAAATGGAGAAGATGTTAGTAAAGAGATTAGAACAAAAGAAGTAACAGAAATAGTTTCTCAAGTCTCTTCTATAATTCCTGTTAGAGAAAAAATGGTTGAAGTACAAAGAAATTTAGCAAAAGGAAAAAATGTTATTGTAGAAGGTAGAGATATTGGAACAGTTGTGTTTCCAAATGCTGATATTAAAATCTATTTAGATGCAAGTGAAGAAATTAGAGCTAAGAGAAGATATAAAGAAAATAAGCAAAGTGGTATAAATACAACATATGAAGAAGTATTAGAAAATGTAAAAATGAGAGATTATAATGATATGCATAAAAAAGTAGGAGCTTTGAAAAAGGCTGATGATTCAGTTGTTATAGATTCAACAGAATTAAGTATAGAAGAAGTTGTTGAGAAAATAAAAGAACTTATCAAAAAACATAAATAATATATAGAACGGAGAGTATGATTATTCTGGTTATAGAATAAGTATAAATGTAAGTATGAAGAAACAAATTGTAATAGCTTCTGGAAATAAAGAAAAAATTAGAGAAGCTCAAGAAATATTAAAAGATTATGAAATAGTTCCAATTAATGAAATAGGTATTTATATAGATGTTGAAGAAGACCAAAATACTTTTGAAGGAAATGCTATAAAAAAGGCTGAAACAATAGCTAAAAAATTAGAAAGAAAAATGTGTTTAGCAGATGATTCAGGAATTCAAATTGAATACTTAAATGGATTTCCAGGTGTATTTACCAAAAGATGGCACAAAGGAACAGATAGAGAAAAAAATGAAGCTTTAATAGAAAAACTAAATGGTGTACCACATGAAAAAAGAAAGATAAAATTTGTTACAGCAATGGCATTATCAGATGGTGAAAAAAATATTATAGCAGTAGGAGAGATTCAAGGTTATGTTGCAGAAGCTCCAAGAGGAAAAAATGGATTTGGATTTGACGAAATCTTTGAATTAGAGGAGGGAAGAACATTGGCAGAGCTTTCTCCTGAAGAAAAGAATAAAATTAGTGCAAGACGAAAGGCGTTGGAATTATTGATAAATAAATTAAAGCAAGCATCTATTTGATTATAAAGTGCTTGCTTTTTAAGTAAGAAAAATTCCAAAAATTCACTTTTTACGTAAACAAAGCATAAAATATAGCAAAAACGTAAAAGGAGGAAGAAAAATGTCAAGTTACATAATAGAAGGAGGCAAAAAGCTAGAAGGAACAATAAAAATATCAGGATCAAAAAATTCATCGCTTCCAATAATAGCAGCAACATTACTAAGTGCAGGAAAAACAACATTATATAATGTGCCAAACATACAAGATACACAAATGATGTTCAAAATACTAGAAACATTAGGCGC
Organism: uncultured Clostridium sp.; assembly: GCA_964415805.1. Classification (GTDB taxonomy): domain Bacteria; phylum Bacillota; class Clostridia; order TANB77; family CAG-508; genus CAG-269. The sequence continues at coordinate 339 of CAYQBQ010000065.1, read as the reverse complement.
AAAAATAGAAAAAAAGAACGGAAAAATAAAAATAGATACATCAAAAATAGAAAAATTCGAAATACCACCTGATTTAATGCATAAAATGCGTTCGTCTGTAATATTAGCAGGGGCTTTATTGGGAAGATATCATAAGGCAACATTTTCATATCCAGGGGATTGCGATATTTGGTGGATACATTGGACAAGTTTAAGATAAATGAGTGGATACAAGAATTTAAATAGACTATATACAAATAAGTAAAAATATGTTAGAATATAAAAAGTAAAGAATGTAGAATAAGAAGACACCTGGTAAAATGTCAAGATAAAAATTAAAAAAAATTTAATTTTTTTGTA
>CAYQBQ010000064.1:0-5828 GCA_964415805.1 uncultured Clostridium sp. | reverse complement strand
ATTTTTGCTCCATATTCCATTGAATCGTCTATTTCAAATATTAATTCTGGTGTATTTCTTAGATTAATTCTTTTTGCTAATTCTGTTCTTATAAAGCCTGATGATTTTTTAAGTCCTTCCATTGTATCTTTTATATTTTTTGAATTAAATATACTTACATATACTTTTGCATATTTTAAATCTGGTGTTACTTTTACTTTTGTAACACTTATCATTCCTGTAATGCTTGAATTTTTTAATTCAAACCCTATAATTTGACTTAATTCTTTTCTGTATTCTTCGTCAATACGTCCCATTCTATTATTGTTTTTATTAGGCATTTTGTCTACCTCCTCTTAATTGCATTTCTCTATTTTTATCTTCCAAAATAATATTTATTTGCATCATTCCAAGCTTTTGCTTCTTTTCTTCTTCCTTCTTCTATTCTTTTGTTAGCTTCCTCTACTAAAGCACTCAATCCATTTGGAGGGATTTGGTGTGGTGGCCCCTTAATCCCTCTTTAATTATTATCTTTTTATTTCTTCCATAACATATGCTTCAATGATATCTCCTTCTTTAATATCATTGTAATTTTCAATTTGAATACCACATTCAAATCCTTTTGATACTTCCTTAGCATCATCTTTGAATCTCTTTAATGTTGCAAGTTTTCCTTCATGAATTACGATATTATCTCTTATAATTCTAACTCCTGCATTTCTTTCAACTTTACCTGTTAATACATAAGCACCTGCAATTGTTCCAACATTTGATATCTTAAATGTTTGTCTTACTTCTGCATTTCCTATGATTTTTTCTTCATATTTTGGTGCTAGCATTCCTTTCATAGCTGCTTCTACTTCTTCGATTGCTTGATATATTACAGAGTATTGTTTTATCTCTACTTCTTCTTTTTCTGCCATTTCTTTTGCAGCTGGTATTGGTCTAACATTAAATGCTATTATTATTGCATTTGATACTTTTGCAAGTGTTACATCTGATTCATTTACTGCTCCTGGTGCTGCATGTATAACTTTTACTTTTACTTCTTCATTTTGTAATTTTTCCATTGATTGTTTTACAGCTTCAACAGAACCTTGAACATCTGCTTTTACAATTAGATTTAGATGTTTTAAGTTTCCTTCTTCCATTTGGCTAAATAAATTATCCAATGTGATTTTTGTTCCTGAATTAATTGCTTTTTCTCTTGCTTCACGTTTCCTCTTTTCTATTAAGTGTTTAGCTGTTTTTTCATCTTTTACTTCATAGAAAATATCTCCCGCTTCTGGCACTTCTGTTAATCCCATTATCTCTACAGGTGTTGATGGTCCTGCTGATTTTACTTTTTTACCATTTTCATTTACCATTGCTCTTATTCTACCAATTGATGAACCAACTATTATTGTATCTCCAACATCTAATGTTCCTCTTTGTACAAGCATTGACGCTATAGCACCTTTATTTTTATCAAGTCTTGCTTCTATAACAACACCCTTTGATTGTTTATGTGGATTTGCTTTTAATTCTAATACATCTGCCTCTAATAATACCATTTCTAATAATTGGTCTATATTTACATTATTTTTGGCTGAAATAGGAACACATATTGTGTCTCCACCCCATTCTTCTGGTACTAGCTCATAATTCATCAATTCTTGTTTTACTTTATCAACATTTGCATCTGGTAAGTCAATTTTATTTATAGCAACTATTATTGGTATTCCTGCAGATTTAGCATTGTTTATTGCTTCTATTGTTTGTGGCATTATTCCATCATTTGCAGCCACTACTAATATAGCAATATCTGTTATTTGTGCACCTCTAGCTCTCATTGCAGTAAACGCTTCATGTCCTGGTGTATCTAAGAATGTTATTTCTCTATCATTTACTTTAACTTTGTATGCACCTATTGCTTGTGTAATTCCACCTGCTTCTCCTCCAATTACGTTTGTTTTTCTTATTGTGTCTAATAATGATGTTTTACCATGATCAACGTGTCCCATAACAACAACTACTGGTGGTCTTACCTCTAAATCTTCTTCTTTGTCTTCAGAATCATCAAATAAAATATCTTCATCTGTTACTGTTTCTTTCTTCTTAGCTGTAATTCCAAATTCTCCAGCAACCAAAAATGCTGTATCAAAATCAACTTCTTGATTTATTGTTGCCATTATTCCATATCCCAATAATTTTTTAATTACATCCGCTGTTGTTTTCTTCATTTCTGTAGCTAGATCTTTTACTGTTATTGAATCTGGTATTTCGATTTCTGTCAATTCGAATATTTTTTGTTTATTTCTTTCTTCATTTCTATTAGGCTTTTTCTTTCCTTTTCTTCCTCTTTGAGTTGTTAAATCATAGTAATCTAACATTCCACCATCTTGATCTTCAAACATATTTGATAATTTATTTGCTTGTTTTAATGATTTTAATTTTCCTTCATCAAATCCATTATCATTTCTTCTTGATTTATTCTTTTTATTTTTATTTTCTTCAAATTTATTATTAGCCTTTTGTTTGTCAATATTTTTACTATAATCTCTAACAACTTCTTTTTCAACAGTTTCAACAGTCATTATATTCTTAATGTTTTTTTCAATTCCTCTTTCATCTAATGGTCTTCTGTTATTGAATTTGTTTGTATTATTTTTGTTGTAATTATTGTTTCCATTATTATTATTTCTATTATTGAAATTATTATTTTTCTTAAAGCCATTATTTGAATTACTGTTATAAGTATTATTATAGTTATTATTTCTGTTAGTTCTATTATTTCTATTTTCATTGTTTCTATTACCAAAATTGTTTGGTCTATTTGAATTTCTATTTTGATTATTGAATTTATTTTCATTTTCGTTTCTTTTAACGTTTACTTGTTTTTCATTAACCGTTGTTTCTGTTTGCATTTTTATGTTATTTTCCCCTTGTTCTTTTATTTCTTCTTTTTTTACTTGTTCCTTTTTTGTTTCTTCTTTTTTTATACCAAATAATTCATTTACAGTTTTTGGTTTATTGGGCTTATTTCTATATACTAAATTAAAATCTTTATTTTGTTTTCTTTCTACAAAACCAATATTATTATTTCTATTTTCTTGTCTTTTTTCTTCATGTTTCTTTTCATGTTCTTCATCTGTTATTATAACTTCTCTTCTTATAATAACAGGTGCTTTTTCTTCTTTTTTTGGTGTAGCAGTTGTTTGTTTAGCAGATTGTTCTTGTTTTTTATTTTTACCAAAACTATTTTCTATCTTTTTAGCATCTTCTTCATCTACACCACTCATATGGCTTTTTACATCTATATTTAATTTTTTAGCCATTTCTAATACTTCTTTACTGGTTAAGTCTAGCTTTTTTGCTATTTCATATATTTTTATCTTACCCAATAACATCACCCCCATTATATTTTTTCTGTATTGATTCAGCAAAGTTTACATCTTTTATTCCTATTACTGCTTTATTACTTTTACCTATAGTTTTACTTAGAGTATCAATATCTCCATCTACAATCACTGGTACATTATATTTTTCACATATATTTACAAATTTGTTTTTGGTTCTTTCTGAACTATCTTTTGAAATTATTAATAACTTTACTTTTCTTTTTACTATGTTTTCTTCAACACTATCAGCACCAAAACATACTTTACCAGCTTTCATTGCTAATCCAATTAATCCAAGCATATTATTATTTATCAAGAATTACACCTCTTAAACTTTCATAAATTTCTTCCGTTATTTGCATTTCAAAAACTTTTTCAAGTCTTTTACTTTTTACAACCTTTTCTAAGCACTTTTCACTATCACAGATATATGCGCCTCTGCCCTCTTTCTTTCCAGTTTTATCTATTGATATTTCATTATTTTTGTTTTTTACAATTCTAATTAGTTCTTTTTTGTCTTTCTTCTCATTACATCCCATGCATGTTCTTTGTGGTTGTTTTTTCATAACATACACCTTCCTTTTTATTGTAACATTTTACTCTTCTTCTGAACTTTCTTCCTCATCTTGTTTTTGAGCTAAAATTTCTCTAAATTGAGATTCAGATTTTATATCTATTTTCCAATTTGTAAGTTTTGCTGCTAATCTAGCATTTTGCCCTGCTTTTCCAATTGCTAATGATAATTGATCATCTGGTACAATTACTTCTGCAAATTTTTCTTCTTCTTTTATATCTACTGCTAATATTTGTGCTGGAAGTAATGCTGATGCTATATATACACTTGGATCTTCATCCCATTCTATTACATCGATTTTTTCTCCATTTAATTCATTTATAACATTTTGAATTCTTACACCTTTTGCTCCAACACAAGAACCTACTGGATCTATGTTAGGATCTGGTGAATATACTGCAACTTTACTTCTTGAACCTGCATCTCTTGATACACTCTTTATTTCTATCAATCCTTCATATATTTCTGGTATTTCAAATTCTAACAATTTTCTAACAAAGTCAGGATGACTTCTAGAAATCATTACTTGTGGAGCTCCTTTTAGTCCTCTTTCTACATCTACTATGTATGCTTTTATTTTGTCATTTACTCTATATTTTTCCGTTGGTACTTGTTCTTTAGAAAGCATAATTCCCTCTATTCTTCCTAAATCAACAACAACAATATTTCTATCAGCTTTTTGTATAATACCAGATACAATTTCACCTTTTCTTTGACTATACTCATCAAATATCAAGTCTCTTTCAACTTCTCTTAACTTTTGAACAATTACTTGTTTTGCTGTTTGCGCTGCTATTCTTCCAAAATCTTTAGGTACTATTTCAACTTCTACTGTATCTCCTAGTTTTAAGTCTTTATTTATTTTATGAGCATCTTCCAAATTTATTTCTGTAACTTCATCATTTGCATTTTCAACAATATCTTTAATTGAATACAAATGTGTTGCTCCTGTTGTTTTATCTATATCTACTCTTACGTTTTCTAAAGCATCAAAATTTCTCTTATATGCTGTAACCAACGCAGTTTCAATTGATTCTAACACATATTCTTTTTTTATTCCTTTTTCTTTTTCTAATTCCTCTAACGCTAATATTAATTCTTTATTATCAATAGCTTTCATTTTTTATTCCTCCCAATTATAAACTGTTTTTATTTGTGATATATTTTTTCTTTCTATCTGTATTTCAATTTCATTTTGTTCTATCATAATTTTAAAATCATCAAATCCTATTAATTTTCCTAAATATTCTTTTTTTCCATTTTCATCTTTTTTAAACAATTTTATATTCACTTGTTTATTGATATTTTGTTTTAAATGTCTTTCTTTTCTTAAGACTCTTTCTATTCCAGGTGATGACACTTCAAGAAAATATTGTTCTTTAATATAATTTTTTTCATCCAGAATATCTGTTATTGCATCATTGACCTTTTCGCAATCATTTAAATCTATCCCTTTTTCTGAGTCTATAAAAATTCTTAAAAAATAATTTTTTCCTTCTTTTGCGTATTCTACATCATATAGTTCATACCCTATATTTTCTATTATAGGCTTTACAAGTTTTTCAACCTTTTCTTCTATATTTGCCAACTTCTACCTCCTTTTATTCTAACAATTAGAGAGTGGGATTTGTTCCCACTCTCTTGTATCTCTTATGTTGATATATATATTATACCCATTTCTTGGTAAAAATGCAAGCTTTTTTTAAACTTTTTCTGTTTCTACAGTTTCTTTTTGCTCTACATCATCAATTTTTATACTTCTATTATGAGTAATTTTTTCCCATGTTGTTTCTCTTTTAAATAAGCATTTAATATTTATAATTATCCAACTTCCCATAAATAATGGATATGTGAAAAATCCTTTTATCATAGGTTTAATTGGTTTACCATCTAAG
>CAYQBQ010000063.1:0-5888 GCA_964415805.1 uncultured Clostridium sp. | reverse complement strand
TTCTAGCGGATTACATCCAAATGCTCTACAGTCTGTACTATGACTTCTGTTGTCTCCCATTGCAAATACGCAATTCTCTGGAACTACAAAATCTGAAAAGCCTGCTCCCATAATATCGGTTACTATTCCATCTTGTAAATAATCTTCTTGCAATTTTTCACCATTTATATAAATTTCTCCATCTTTAATTTCCACATGTTCACCTGGTAATGCTATTACTCTTTTTATATAGCTATCTTTTCCTAATTCTAGAACATAATATGCAAATTTACTCCATAACCCTGTAGGTTCATTTTCATATTTTGCAACAGGATTAGATTCGTCTATTTCACTGTATGTATAAGTTTTTTTACTTGGTGCTTCAAATGTTATTATATCTCCTCTATTAGGTAATTTTTTTGTTGTTCTTCCCCATCTATTAAGCCATAATCTTTGGTCTTGTACTAATGTTGGATACATAGATACTTGTTTTACTATTGTTGGTGTTCCTATAAAATATCTAAATAATAATGCTAAAACTACTGCTATTACTATGCAATAAATCCATTCTAATATATCTTTTGCTTTTTCATTCATTTGTATCTATCTCCTAATCTTTAACTTTTTATCTTATATATTATACATTAATTTGTAATAATTATCAATAAAAATACCAAAAATTAACTAAATAGTATTGTAGTTCAGTAAGAATAGTTATTCAATTATTAATAATTCATTTGTTGCTACTTTTAGTGCTGTTAATGAAAGTACTTGGGAACATCTAAAATTAATATTTTTTCCAATGATATTAACAACTATAATAGGTTATTTTTATATTGGAAAAAATACTAGCAATTTTTTGTGTTCGAAACTAATAGGAATTATAACAGCTATTTCATTTACAGTAATTTTCTTTTATACATATACTGGTATATTAGGAGCTAATTTTGCTTTTATAGATATAAGTATATTTTTTATAGCAGTATTATTAGGCGAGTATATAACATACAAATTGTTATTATCAGATTTTTCTTGCAACAAAATAATATCACTTTTGTTATTAATAATATTACTATTTTGTTTCGTTCTTTTTACCTATTTTCCACCTAAAATAGGGCTTTTTAAAGACCCTGTTACAAATAATTTTGGAATTAATATTTAAATGAACTAATGTGAACCAATGGGGACGTTCTTAAATTGGTTCACAACCATTTCAAGAACGTCCCCATTGGTTCACATTAGTTTATTCTATTGTTTTGTTGGGATACGAATAACAACTTCCGTACCTTCTCCAACCTTACTCTTAATATCAATACTACCACCATTCTTATCCAAAATTTCCTTTGCAATTGAAAGTCCTAAACCTGTACCACCCATCTCCCTAGTACGAGCCTTATCAACCCTATAAAATCTTTCAAAAATTCTAGTTAAATCATCTTCTGGTATACCGATACCATTATCAAATATTTTTATATAAGCATCATTATAAACAAAACCTACATAAATTTTTATTTCTCCATTATCTGGTGTATATTTTATACTATTTGTTAGAATATTCAAAACAACTCTCTCAATATCATCTTTATCAGCATAAACTAAAGGAACATCTGCAGTTACAAAGCAATTTACCTTATGACCTTTTTTCTTTATTTCAATAGCCAACTTTTCTTGACATCTTTTTACTAATTCGCCTAAATCAAATGATTCTTTTTGAGTTTTCTTTTTGTTACTATCATATCTAGAAAGTGTTAACAAATCAGTTACCAATCGTGCCATTCTCCTAGACTCTGATGCAATAACATTTAAAAATTTTGCTTGTGTTTCTTCATCATATCCACCTTCTAAAAGTGTATCTGCATAACCCATAATAGAAGTTATTGGAGTTTTTAATTCATGTGATACATCTGCAACTAATTCTTTTTGCATATTGTCCAATTTTACATGTTCCGTAATATCCTGAATTACAGCAATAACTCCATCTGGCAAGTCATCTTCATTTTTAAATGGTGCAAACAACACTTTTACATATCTATCATCAACTTGAATTCTCTGTTCTGTTGATGTCCATGTTTCAAGATAAATTACTTTTTCCATATTTATATCTAACTTAAATTTGCCAAATATATCCTCAAAAGTATTATCTTCTGGACTAATACTTAAAAACTTCTTAGCAGCAGGATTTATTAATATAATTTCCCCATTCATATTAAATGCTATAATTCCATCAGTCATATGTAAAAGAATAGTTTCTATCTGATTTTTTCTTGATGAGACCTCATTAAGCTTGTCCTTTAACTCCCTTCTTTCATCACCTTTTATAAATTTATTTTTAGGATAAACTACAAATTTTGATAAAAATGACGAAATAAGAATAGTTACCACTATAAATATAACTATTATAATAGAAATAGTTATTTTAGCACTTAAATAAATTTCATTTATTCTTTCTGTTATTTCATGAACATCATTTCCTTGATATCTACTATTTTTTATTTCAATTATCGATGTTAAATATAAAAATCCCAAACTTCCTAAGAGCATTAGTCCTATTATAACAGAAATCAATATAATTTTAGATTTTACATTTTTATACATTCTTTTTCTCCTTAACAATTCTTACAACTTCTTTATATATTTTATTTTCAACATTGTTTGTTGAAACTTTCAAACTATTTCTTGACATTTGTACTTCTTTATTTTTATCTAAAACTATTTCTTCTATTTGTTCATTTAATTTTTGATCATTCAATTCATCATTTAATATTATTTTAGCAGCTCCAATATCTTCAAGTACCTTTGCATTATACAATTGATGATTTCCACTCACATTTGGTAACGGTATTAATATTGATGGCTTCCCTAAGTTTGATATTTCTGTTATAGTCATTGCCCCACTTCTAGCAACAATCAAATTTGCAACATTCATAATTTCTTCCATATTATATATATATGGAACTATTTTTGCATTTACAATATTGTTAATACTAATATTTTTATCTTGTAATTGTTGTTTTATTATATCATATTGTTTAGGACCGGTTGCCCACATTATTTGATAATTTTTATTTAGTTTATTTTTTAGTATTCCTAAAATTGCCTCATTAATCCTCTGTGCACCTTGGCTTCCACCAAAAATCAATACTATTGGCTTTGCCTCGTTAAGTCCAACACTTTTTATTATTTTCAATTTATCATTAATTCCATAATCTTTTTTAGTTATTTTTACTGGTGTACCTGTAAAAACAATCCTTTTCGCATTTTTTATTCTATTTTCTGCATCTTTAAATGATACTAAAATTGTATCTGCTTTTTTTGCAAGCATTTTTACAGCTTTTCCTGGAAAAGCATTACTTTCATGCAATAATGTTGGTATTCCTAAATTATGTGCAGCAGAAATTGTCGCACCGCAAATATATCCCCCAGTACCTATTACTACATCAGGTTTAAATTCCTTTATTATTTTTTTAGCTTCTCCATATCCTTTAAATGTTTTATACATCTTTTTTATATTTTCTACAGTCAACTTCTTACTTAGTCCATAAGCATCTATTGTTTTTAATTCATAACCAGCTCTTGGAACCAAGTCATTCTCCAACCCTCTTGTTGTACCTATAAAAATAATCTTTGAATCTTTTTCTTCTTCTTTAATTTTATTTGCAATAGCTATACCTGGATTTATATGTCCTCCAGTGCCTGCCGCAGCAATAATTACTCTCATATCATTCTCCTCTTTTAAAAAAGGGATTACGGGGCCACCACATCGAATCCCTGTATTTTCGTGAACCAATTTAAGAACGTCCCCATTGGTTCACAGGGATTCGGTGTGGTGGCCCCGTAATCCCTCTTAATTTTTTGCACCTGCACGTGAAATATTGAGTAATACTCCCATCTCACACAGTAATATAAATAGTGCTGTACCACCGATAACTAAAGAACGGTAATGGCATACCTGTTGCAGGCATTGACGACGTAACTACCGCAACATTAATTATAACCTGTATAGCAACTAATGCTGTAATACCAACAGCAACCAAGCTTCCAAACATATCTGGCGCTTTCATTGCGATTAAAATTCCTCTCCAAATAAAAACCGCAAATAAAATTAATACCACCGCACATCCTATAAATCCTAATTCTTCTGCAAGTATTGAAAAAATAAAATCATTATGTGGTTCTGGTATATATAAATATTTCTGTTTACTATCACCTAATCCAACTCCAAATAATCCACCCGAACCTATAGCATATAAACTTTGAACAACTTGCCATCCATCACCTCTTAAATCTTTAAAAGGATCAAGAAATGTAACAAATCTTTTTAATCTATATGGTTCAATTGCTATAAGGACCGCTAATCCAGGTAATCCAGCTCCTAACGCAGTAAACACAAAATGTTTAAATTTGCATCCAGCTACAATCATCATTATACAAACAATTCCAATTATAACAACTGAAGCACTCAAGTGTGGTTGTAACAACAATAGTCCTATTATTGGAGCTACAAATAAAATATGTTTTATTAATCCCTTACCATATAATTTTAATTGATCTCTGTCTTTTACTAATATTCCAGCATAAAACACTATCATTAAAAACTTAACTATTTCTGATGGTTGAAAAGATAATGTCTCCGTAACATATATCCACCTCTTTGCACCATTTACTTCTTTTCCAACAAGTATTACAGCAGCTAATAATAAAATTGAAATCCACCATGCGTGTTTATAAAATTTTTGATAAAAACGGTAATCGATTTTTGAAACAAAAACCATAGCCACTAACCCTAAAACAGCAAAAATTAACTGTTTTGAAAAATATGAATAACTATTTCCACTTTCAGAAAGTGCTGATGGCGAACTAGCAGACAATACCATTACTAGCCCGATTCCTAATAGTAATAATATCGTTATTACTAGGGTAAAATCTATTGGATTATTCAAGAAACTCGAAAAATTCTTTTCTTTTTTCTTTTTCGCCATTTTCATCCTCCTACTATTTATATTTTTTTTCATACCAATATTTAAAATATTATATAATTTTTAAGCCCACAAAACATGCTATCAAAGTCACAACAGAAAACACTACAACAACTTTATTTTCCTTCCAACCAGATAATTCAAAATGATGATGTAAAGGTGCCATTTTAAATATTCTATTTCCTGTCTTTTTGAAATATGCCACTTGTAATATTACAGATAATGTTTCTAAAACAGGAATAATTGCAATCACAAGCAATATGAGTGGCATTTTTAAGTATAATGCTAATCCTGATATTACTCCACCTAGCATTAAAGAACCTGTATCCCCCATAAAGACTTTAGCTGGATGTAAATTAAATATTAAAAATCCTAAAACTGCTCCAATTACAATACTACCAAATATTGATACTTCATATATTTGACTGCTTATACCTATCACAGTCAAGCACGTTATAATAATTGCAGAAACACTAGAAGACAATCCATCTATTCCATCTGTAAGATTAATCGCATTCGTCGTAGCAAGTATAACTATAATTGCAAGTGGTATATAAACAAATATAGGAATATTAATATATAATTTCAATATTGGTATACATGTATCAGTCCCTATTTTTAATCCTTGTATTAAAAACAATACATATGCTACAGCAACAATTAATAATCCCAACATTTTATAGCTTGGTTTTAGACCCTCTGTATTTTTTAATACTAATTTCTTAAAATCATCTATAAATCCAATCATTCCAAAACCTATTGTAATCAACAATAATGGAAATAATTTTTTTCCTAACTCTTCATTTCCTGTAATAGATAAGAAAATATATGAACCTCTAACAGAAATGATAATAGAAATTATCATTATAATTCCACCCCTTGTCGGTGTACCTTGTTTTTTTAAATGAGATGCAGGTCCATCATCCCTTTCTA
>CAYQBQ010000062.1:0-5899 GCA_964415805.1 uncultured Clostridium sp. | reverse complement strand
CCATACATATTATCATAGTGTAAGTTATATTCATAAATATTAATATAAAAATAACATTATTCCTTCAGAACTACATGAAAACAAAGATGATAAACACATTGAAGCATCACTATATATACTACCCGATTTAGAATAAAATCCTATTACTCCTCCCATTTTACAATATTATTTTGTAATATAAACTTAATATATTATTTTAAATTAATAAAGAATCTATCTCTCTTAAATTCCGAATTACTTGAATCAAAAAATTCAACATCTCCTTTATCTTTAGATTCGTTTATAATATTTTTTTCTTTTAATATATCTCTTAAATGTTTTGCTAAACTATTAGCACCATTAAAAAATTCCACATTACCCAGAACTTTTTTTATCTCATTTTGAATTAATGGATAATGTGTACATCCTAAAACAACATTATGAACTTTTCCTTTATATTTAGATAATCTTTCATTTAAATATTTATTAATTTTTTCTTGATTTCCTTCTTCTATTATATCTGCTAGTCCTTTACATGCCATTAAATATGTTTTATGATTATCATATTTGTTATATAATTTATGAAATTTTTCACTCTCTATTGTTCCTTTTGTAGCCATAACTAGTGTTACCTGATTATATGCAAAATCATGTACCATTTTGTATGCTGGCTCTATTGCTATTATTGGTATCTTCGTGTACTTTTCTCTTAATTTTTTTGCTGCTTTTGCGCTTGCTGTATTACATGCTATTACTATTGCTTTACATTTTTTATCTAATAGCTCTTTAACAATTTTATCGCATATGTCAAATATTTCTTCATCTGTCTTGTCACCATATGGATTGTTTTTTGAGTCACTATAATATATATAATTTTCGTTTGGTAATATTTTGATTATTTCTTTTAGTACTGTTACTCCGCCTATTCCCGAGTCAAAAATTCCTATGCTTTCTTCTTTTTTCACAATGTTCATCCTTTCACTTTCTTCATATTGTATATTATATATAATTTTATATGTAAAAACAATAAAAAGCAGAAAATTCCTGCTTTTTATTACTATTATACTTACTTAATGTATTTTAAAATTATATCAAATTATATCTTTTTAATAAATCCTCAACAACAGTACCCTCAACTTTTTTTAAAGCCTTTTTAGCAACAAGTTCAGTAGCAAAAGGCAACTTCATATCAGTTAATTTTTTACCATCCATCATCTTTGAAGTTGAATCAAGTAAAACACGAACATCATAACAAGAACCAAATACTTCCGGAACACCTCTATCTACATCTAACAATGTGTAAACCGCTTCCATAGCAGTTCTTACTGAATACTCTGTTGTAAATACTGTATCTCTAACGGTATCAGCAAATTGTCCTAAAAATGCAAAGTTTCTGCATCCATCTGGAACAACTTTTGGTCTATCTCCCGCTGTTCTTGGCATAAAGAATGCTGTTATATATGGCATCATGCAAGGTACACAATTTGCTGAATTTGTAGCCAATTCTTCTATCTGATCTTCTGGTACGCCTAAATGATATAGCCATTCTTCTGTAATTTCTTTGCCTGTACATTCTCTCATTGGTTTCTTTATATAGTTTCCAGGTTTGTTTGTAAATAATCCATAAACCCATACAACCAATTGACCTTTAGGTTGATTTTTGAAGTGTGGTTGTCTATTTATTGTCCAGCTCATTAGCCAATTTGAGTCTTTTACTGAAACGATTCCACCTGTTACAACTCTACCACTAAATGGGTCTCTTTTACAAATTTTTTCTATATATGGTGGAATTTTATCGTCTAATGTTGTAACTGTTGCAGACTCCCAATTTGTTTTAGAAATGTCTGAACAGAATTTATCTGGATGCCCAAAATCTTGACTTTGTCTTGCAATTTTTCTCCATAAATCCCAACATGCTCCCTCGCCATTTTGTATAGTTAAATCTGGTGCAGTGTTTTGGTCTCCAAGCATTGAACTTTCTGTACAACTTCCATTTGTAACAAATACTAAATCATTTACTGTTAGATTGATTGTTTCTTCTTCACCATTGTGAATGCATATTATTTGTTTTGCAGTTTTCTTTTTGCCATCAATATCAAATAATACATTTGTAACTTTTGTATCATATTGGAATTGAACTCCATGACTTTCTAAGTATTTTACCATTGGCATTATTAATGATTCATATTGATTATATTTTGTGAATTTTAATGCTGAAAAGTCTGGTAAGCCACCAATGTGATGTATAAATCTTTGAATATATAATTTCATTTCTAGTGCGCTGTGCCAATCTTCAAATGCAAACATTGTTCTCCAGTATAACCAAAAATTTGATTTGAAGAATTCATCTGTAAATACATCTGTTATTTTTTTATCATATAAATCTTCGTCTTTTGTCATAAATAATTTTATTATTTCCATTGATGCTTTTTCAGATAGTGTAAATTTTCCATCTGTGTGTGCGTCTTGACCTCTTTTTAATGTTGCTCTCATTAATGAATAATTTGGGTCTTTTTTATTAAGCCAATAATATTCGTCTAATACTGATGCTCCTTCTGTTTCTAATGATGGTATTGAACGGAATAAATCCCATAAACATTCAAAATGATTTTCCATTTCTCTTCCACCACGGATTATAAATCCTTTTTGTACATCTTCAATTCCATCACATGCTCCTCCTGGTAATTTTGCTTCTTCTAATATGTGAATATTTTCACCTTTCATTTGTCCATCTCTTACTAAAAAACATGCTGCTGCAAGTGATGCAAGCCCTGCTCCTACTAAATATGCTGATTTGTTATCTACTCCTTCTGGTTTTCTAGGGTGTGCAAATGCTTCATAATTTCCATTACTATAATACATATTTTATTCCTCCTTTGTTATTGAAAAATTATAAAAACAATTTTATTGAAATTTCAATATACAAATGTTAGAAATTGTATGTTTTTTAGACATTTTTAATTTTTTGTATAAATTTTAATTTTGCATTTTTTCTAGTGCCTTTTTGAAATCACCCTCAATAATATTGTTTAACTTTTTTATTATTCCCTCTGGTTCTTCTTTCATACCATCTTCAATCCATTCTTGTAAAATTCCCACAAATCCATATTTATAAAAATCAGCCATAAATTTTTTATCTTCTACTCTAATATTCATTCCTTCAGATTCTTTGTCAATAAAATCAATTAATAATTTATTTGTTTGCATATAAATAAATCTTAATAAATACTCTCTACTTATTGAATTATATGTATTTTTAACAAATTCTTTATTTTTTAATACATATTTAAAAATATACAAAAAACGTTGTTGCCAGTCTTCATCTTTATTATCAATTTCGTCTATAACCTCGTTTTTATATATCCACTCTAATAAGTCATAAATGTCTTTAAAATGATAGTAAAATGTTTGCCTGTTTACTCCACATTCATCTGTTACATTTGAGATTGTTATTTTTGATAGTTCTTTTTTTGAAAGTAATTTTTTTAAAGATACTGCTAGTGCTTTCTTCGTTAATTCTGACATATTTTCTCCTTTATTTTTTGTCCTTTTAGGGACGTTTCTCAAATGGTCATTTTGTCCTTTTGGTACCTGTCCCTAAATGGACATTTATCCATTTTAAAATATCTTCATATACTGTTTTATTTTCTAATTCATTTAAAATCTCATGACTCATATTTTCATACAAATCACTGCTTATGTTTGTATAACCTAAATTTTTTAAAAATATTTGAGCCTTATACCATGCCTTAATTGATGATATTACAGGGTCATCGCTTCCTGCTATAAAATATATTGGTAATTTCAAATTATTTTTTCTATATATTTTTGGATTGTATATATCTATCATCAATCTAATAATATTTTCAAATCCGTTTAATGTGTAATCATATTGACATAGTTCGTCTGCATTATATTTTTCTACTATTTCTCTATTGTTGCAAATCCAACTATTTTTTAATTTGTCGTCTTTGTCATATCCATTGAACATTAAACCTTTGACAAATTTACTACGATATTTTTCACCTTTAAATAATTCCATTGTCTTTACTATTGCTAGTCCCAATTTTGCATTTACGTTTTTGCTTGGTGAGCCACATACTATTAGCCCATCTATTTTGTTATCATATTTTGCAATGTATTTTCTTACTATCATTGAACCCATACTATGTCCAAATAGTATGATTTTTTTACCATTGAATTTTTCTTTTAAATATCTTGTTATTTGATATAAGTCTTCTATTACTGTTTCTGCTTCATTTTCGTAGAAATATCCTATATCTTCTTCATTTTTTAGACTTTTTCCATGTCCTCTATGATCATTTATAAAACATGCATATCCATTTTCTGCTAAGTATTTCATAAAGTCTATATATCTTTCTTTGTGCTCGTTCATTCCGTGCGCAAGTTGCACTATTCCTTTTATTTCTCCTTCTGGTTGTATTAATATGCAGTCTATTTTTAGTTCGTCAACTTCTGATATGATTTTAATCTTTTCTTCTTTCATATGTGACCTCTTTTCCTTAAATTTTTTCATATTCTTGTCATATTAATATTATTTTCAGAAATAATATCATAATTATATTAATTTATCAATAATTTTTTACTGCTATATATGATATCCGAGGAAATTTTATTTTAACTTTTCCATCATCTATTGTAATTACCTCATCAGCTATATCCTCTATTTCTTTTTTATGAGTTATTACAATAACTGTATGATTTTTCTTTAATTCATTTAAAACATTAATAACATTCTGAATTTTATCATTATCTAATGAGGTCATTGCTTCATCGAATATTAATATTTTTGCATCTTTAAGTAATGTCCTTGTTAAAGAAAGTAGCCTTTTTTGACCTCCAGATATATTATGAGAATTTTCATCTATAATTGTATCGTATTTATTTGGTAATGTTTTTATAAATTCATCTATTCCAGTAAACTTACACATTTCTTCCTGTTTTTTTATATTGCTATCTATTAAATCAAAATTCTCTCTTATACTTAAATTAAATAAATATGATTCTTGATTTAATACTGATATTTCTTTTTGATATGAATTTTTATCAATTTTTTGAATATTAATATTATCTAATAATATTTCACCTTTTGTTGGATTGTATAAACGCATTATCAAATTTACAATTGTTGTCTTTCCAGCTCCATTTGTTCCAGTTACTGCTGTTATTCTATTTGGTTTAATAACAAAATTTAAATCTTCTAATAACTTTTCATCGTTGTAAGAAAATGTTACATTTCTAAATTCTATTAGTCCATTTACATTTTTTATCTTTTCTAATTTTTCTTCTTTTATATTATTGTATTCTAATATTTCTTTTATTCTATTCACAGATATGTTTTGTTCTTTTATTGATTGACTGGCTTCCATAATATTTTCACTTGATAAAAATAAGGAATCAAAATATGAAATTATAATTAACATTATACCTATAGTAATTTTATTATTTATCATAAAATATACACACGCCAAATACACTATCAATTTAATTACAATTAAAAAACATTTTAAAATAGTTTGTCTGTATCTTTCGTATTTTTTTCTATTATTATAAGCATTTTTCCAAGATTTATATATATGATTGTATTTATCATTCATTGCTTCAGAAAAATTTAAAGTTTGAATATCTTTTAAACCTAGTAATGTTTGATTTATTAGTCCAATTAATTTATCATTTTCTTTTATTTGTTCTTTTAAATGTTTAATACTTTTATTACTTAGATAATTGCTTCTTTTAATATAAATTACATTAACTACAATTATAAATAGTGCTAAAAATATATTAATTCTAAAATGTTAAGACCTGAATCAAAACGTCTATCTGCTAGTCAAACATTAGAACATACTTGGTTAAAATTAGTCAAAGATAAAATTAATAGTTTAGAAAAATTAAACAATTG
>CAYQBQ010000061.1:0-5993 GCA_964415805.1 uncultured Clostridium sp. | reverse complement strand
CCCAGAAATTACACCAAGAATGTTCTCATTTAATAATCCATATGGTGCTTGCCCTACTTGTATGGGTATAGGGTATCTAATGAAAATGGATGAGGATTTAATAGTACCAGATAAAAGCAAAACACTATATGATGGAATAAAAGCATTTGGCTCAAGTACAATGAAAAAAGGCGACACAATGGCAAAAATGTATTTTGAAAGCATTGGGAAACATTATGGCGTAGAAATAAAAGGTGTTCCAATTAAAAAATTACCAAGATGGTTTATGGAAAAAATCTTATATGGTACAGGTGACGAAAAAATTGATTTTGAGTATTCATCTGCTGCTGGTGTAAGAAAATTTACAGCACCATTTGAGGGAGTTTTGCCAACACTTGACAGACGCCATAGTGAAACAAAATCACAAGGGATGAGAACTTTTTACGAAATGTATATGACAAATTCTCATTGCCATACATGTAATGGAGCACGTTTAAAGAAAGAAATATTATGCATCAAAATAAATGATAAAAACATAAATGAAGTTACAGATATGTCAATCAAGGCTTTAAAAGAATTTTTAGGTACATTAAAATTGACAGAAAAAGAAGCAATGATTGCAGACATGATTTTAAAAGAAATCAATAAAAGACTTCAATTTTTAATAGATGTAGGACTTGAATATTTAACACTTTCAAGAAGTGCTGGAACATTATCAGGAGGAGAAGCACAACGTATTCGTTTGGCAACTCAAATAGGCTCAGGACTTACAGGTGTTATGTATATTCTAGATGAACCAAGTATAGGACTACACCAAAGAGATAATGACAAACTAATTGCAACACTTAAAAAGTTGAGAGATTTAGGAAATACTTTATTAATTGTAGAACATGATGAAGATACAATGTATGCAGCAGACCAGATTATTGATATTGGCCCAGGTGCAGGTGTTCATGGTGGTAATGTTATGGCACAAGGTACAGCAGATGAAGTAAAATTAGTAAAAGATTCTGTTACAGGTCAATATTTAAGTGGTAGAAAGAAAATAGAAGTTCCTAAAAAAAGAAGAAAAGTTGTAAAATCAAAAGCTATTGAAGTGAAAAATGCAACAGAAAACAACTTGAAAAATATAAGTGTAAAATTTCCACTTGGAGTATTTACATGTGTTACAGGAGTTTCAGGTTCAGGAAAATCAACATTAGTAAATGAGGTATTATATAAAACAATTGCAAAAGAATTAAACGGTTCATCAGAAAAACCAGGAAAATGTAAAGAAGTAAAAGGATTGGAAAATATAGATAAAATAATCAATATAGACCAATCACCAATAGGAAGAACACCACGTTCAAACCCAGCAACATATACAGGAGTATTTGACTTAATTAGAGATATTTTTGCAGGAACAAATGAAGCCAAACTACGTGGATTTGAAAAAGGCAGATTTAGTTTCAATGTAGCAGGCGGAAGATGCGAAAGTTGTAATGGTGACGGAGTTCACAAAATAGAAATGCACTTCTTGCCAGATGTGTATGTACCATGTGAAGTATGTAAAGGAAAAAGATACAATAGGGAAACACTAGAGGTAAAATATAAAGGCAAAAATATAGCTGATGTACTTGATATGACAGTTGAAGAGGCGTTAGAATTTTTTAATAAAATACCAAAAATAAAACAAAAAATTCAAACTTTATATGATGTAGGGTTAGGGTATATCAAACTAGGACAACCATCAACAACATTATCTGGTGGTGAAGCACAAAGAGTTAAACTTGCAACAGAACTTTCAAAAAGAGCAACAGGAAAAACTTTATATATCTTGGATGAGCCAACTACAGGACTTCATATTGCAGATGTTCATAGATTAGTTGATATTTTGCAAAGATTAGTTGATACTGGAAATACAATTATTGTGATTGAACATAATTTGGACTTAATAAAAACTTGTGACCATATTATTGACTTGGGTCCAGAAGGCGGAGATGGTGGCGGACAGATTGTTGCTGTTGGTACACCTGAACAAATTTGTAAGAATGAACAAAGTTATACTGGTAAGTTTTTGAAGAAATATTTGGAATAGAAAAATCTTGTAAAAAAAGTAATAATATGATAAAATTTGAATACCAAATAACAAATGAGGAAGGAGTGTTCTATGGAGAAAAAAGAAAAGCAAATAAAAGAAGAATTAAAAGAACTAAGAGATGGCATGAAAGAGACAAAAAATGAAAATAACAATGAAATGCTACAATTTTTTCTAGGAATAATAATGCTAGGTGTAGGATTATTCATGTTAAGCAAAAGAGTAATGGTACATAGCAGTTGGTATATTTGGAGAATTGGAAGTTTTGATTTATCATCAGGATTAGTTACAGTTCCTCTTATTATAGGGATTATATGGCAATTTTATAATTCAAAATCTGTAATACCAAAAATTATTATAACATTAGGTGTAGTTTTTATAATTGCAACGATTATAATGAGTATAAGAATAAGCTTTGTTACAACATCAATGTTTGATTATATTATTATCATGGGATTAGCAGCAGCTGGTTCAGGATTACTTTTAAAAACTTTATTTAAAAAAAGAGATTAATAATATAATGAAAGGAGAATAGATATGGGAAGAAGTGGCGGAAGCAGCGGTGGAAGTAGCAACCATAGTAGTCGGAGGATTTGGAGGAGGACATTCATCAGGAGGATTTTCAGGAGGTGGACGTTCCTCAGGTAGAAGTTTTGGTACATCAGGGAATTCAGGATTTCATAATAGACCACCAAGACCTATTTATGGAGGACCACATTATCATCATGGTGGCGGATATGGTTATGGATACAATTCAAGTAGTTCATGGATATCAGTACTTGTATTTTTAATTATAATAATGTTTGTGGTAATACCAATTATCCAAAACGATTCAGCAAAAATACCCAAAAACACAACACAAAGAGAAGCTTTAAAAGGAATTGCTTCTAAAACAGATTGGTATGAAGATGAATTAGGATGGATTGAATCAAAAAACACATTAATATCAGGACTAGAAGACTTTTATAAAGAAACAGGAATCCAGCCATATATACTATTTGTTCCATATTCAACCGAGTATTGGAATGGAAACGACATAAACGCAACAAAAGCAGATACGTATTTAGAAAAAGTATATTCAGAAAAGTTTAAGGATGAAGGCCATTTTATTTTTGCATATTTTCAATGCAAAAATGATTCTAAATCAGAAATGGATGGAACATTTAGATATTTAAGTGGATATAGTGCAGATACTATAATGGACAATGAAGCAATAAATATACTATGGGGATACTTTGAAAAAAATTATTATAATACGTCTTTAAGTATGGAAAAAATGATATCAAATACATTTAGAGAAACTGCAAAATCAATTATGAGTAAGCCAACTAATGTATGGGACTTTGCAATAATTTTAATAATTGTAATAGTTGTAATAGTTGTCATTGTAATTACATATAAAATTATAAAGAACAAAAACCAAAGAGAAAAGGAAAAAGAAGAATACACAGAAAAAATATTAGAAAAACCACTTGAAACATTTGGAAATGACACAAGTGATATAGAAAAGAAATATGAAGAAAATAAGTAAAATTTAGGAGGAAAGAATAATGGGAATATTAAATAGATTTAAGGATATAATGTCAGCAAACATAAATGCAATTTTGGATAAATGTGAGAATCCAGAAAAAATGATAGATGAATATATGAGACAGGTTGTAGAACAACTTGCAGATGTAAAAAAAGAAACAGCAGGAGTTATGGCAGAAGAAAAAAGAACAAAACGTTTAGTAGACGAAAATGCAGAGCAAGTAACAAAATATGATCAATTGGCAAGAAAAGCATTAACAGCAGGAAATGAAGAAGATGCAAAAACATTTTTAGCTAAAAAACAAGAATATGTAAACAATGGAATTGATTTACAAAAATCATATGAAGTAGCAAAAACAAATGCAACAAAAATGAAAGAAATGCATGATAAATTAACTAAAGATGTTCAAGATTTAGAACAACGTAGAAAAAATGTAAAATCAAAAGTAGCAGTTGCAAAAACACAAGAAAAACTAAATAAAATATCAAGTTCAATGGGAACAGCAAGTGATGCAATGAATGCATTTGAAAGAATGGAAGAAAAAGCAGATAATATGTTAGATAGAGCAAATTCTACTGCAGAATTAAATGAAGATGTTGATGCTGGAATAGAAAATTTAGAGGATAAATATAATAATCCTTCTGCAAGCGTTGATGAAGAATTAGAAAAATTAAAGAAAGAAATGGGGATGTAGAAGTCTTTAATAGAAAATTGATATCTTATGATATCGATTTTTTGTATAAAAATACTAGACAAAAGGAATAAAAAGTAATATAATTATTTCATAATAAAATAAAAACAAAGAAAAAGAGAAGTACATTTAAAACTAATTTAAAGAGAATAGAAGTCAGAGGCTGGAAGCTTCTAAAATAAAGATAGATGGAAAGTAACTTTGGAGTTGATAATCCGAAAATAAACTCAAGATTATCCGTAATACTGCGTTAAAGTAAAAGGAGAAATTATTTATAATTAAAGTGTAGTGAATAAAAACTACATATGAAAATAATAGATAATAATTAAGGTGGTACCGTGAGATATAAAACTCGCCCTTATGCTAAACAATAGCATATTGGTGAGTTTATTTTTTTTAAATAATTGAGACACTTGGGACAGACCAAATTTGTCTCATAAAATATGCAGAAAAAAGTCGAACCGTGTCATATAAAATACCAAGAGGAGGTTCAAGATGCTGAAGATACAAACAAAAAAATCAGGAGCAGAACTAACAAGTATACAATATAATGACAAAGAAATGTTATTCCAAGGAGCACAAGTATTAGATAGTAACGGAAAAGTATTTTGGAAAAGACAAGCTCCAATATTATTTCCAATAGTAGGTCAACTTAAAAATTCTCAAACTCAAATAGAAGGAACAAAATACGAAATGCCACAACATGGATTTGCAAGAGATATGGATTTTGAAGAAATATTAAAAACAGAAAACGAACACCACTATATGTTAAAATATAATGAAGAAACCTTAAAGAAATATCCATATAAATTTGAATTAAATGTTATATATGAAATAATAGAAAACACTTTAACAGTAACATACCAAATAAAAAATATAGATGACAAAACAATATACTTTGGATTAGGTGGGCACCCTGCATTTAATTGTGATTATAGTAATGAAGAATATGAAATAGTCTTTAATCAAAAAGAGAAAAATGTTGAATTTTTAAAATTAAAAGATGGTTTAATAGATGTGGAAAAGGCGGAAAATATTTTACAAGATAATAAAATTTATTTGAAAGAAAACACTTTTGATAATGATGCAGTAATTATGAAAAATCTAAAATCAAATAAAGTTATTTTACAAAATTATAAAACGAATCAAAAGATATTAGAATTTGATTTTACTGGTTTTCCATATTTAGCACTGTGGTCAAAGAAGGGAGCACCATTTGTCTGTATTGAACCTTGGCAAAATACAGCAGATAGAATTGACAGTACACAGATTTATAAAGAAAAAGAAAATATTATTGAATTATTACAGGATAATGAATTTGAATGTAAATATTCAATTAAATTTTTGGGAGGTAAATAATGAATAGCTTTAAACAAAAATTCAAAGAAAAGTACAAAAAAAAGCAAGGAGACTTGCCAGTATTAGCATATAAATTACCTAAAAAAACAGAGTTAACTCCAGAAGTAATTGGAAAATATGGAGTTTTATGAAATGAAAAATTTGAAAATATGGAGTTTTAGGAAATGAAAAATTTGAAAAGGAGATTGATGAAGATGAAAGATAAAAAATTAAATGAAAAATACAACCCACAAGATTTTGAAGAAAAACTATATCAAGAATGGGAAGAAAAAGGATACTTTAAACCAAGTATGGATAAAACAAAAGAAAGTTACTGCATAATGATGCCACCACCAAATGTAACAGGAAAATTACAC
>CAYQBQ010000060.1:0-6022 GCA_964415805.1 uncultured Clostridium sp. | reverse complement strand
TTCTAAGTCAGAGTCTACTACAAGCTACTATTATGTAGTTGTTGACTATCCTGATCAGACTATCACAGGTCTTAATGATCGTTACGCTGATCCATATGTAATTGGTGTAGCTTCAGCTCCTGATAAGCTGACTCTTGATCTTTACAATGAGACCAATGGTACAGCTAAGAGCTATAAGAAAGTCACAAAAGATGATGATTTTGCAGGTGCTCCGATCTATTCAGGTGATTCACAGTCTTCATTTGATATGCAGGAAACTGGCTCGCCGAACAGTGATCAGACAGTGATCGAAGATACGTATACAGCTAAATATTCTGAAAAACTTTCTGGAAGAATCTGGAGAGCCGATGCTGCTGACAAGACAATGCATGTAATTGCATACAATAAACAGGCAGACAAGAAGGGATTTACAGCAAAGCTTGTTACTGTTAAGTCAGCACCTGCTGTTACAAACTATGTAGACAAGATTACAAACAAAGCTACTGGCGAAGTTATCTATGACTATGCAAAGGATAAGGATGAGACTGCTACTCATATCAGAATCAACGATATTACAGAAGTAAACATAACACTTGCTCATCCTGTTGCATCTGCTGTATCAGGCAGTGCAGTACATCTCAACATTAAATATACTGGCGATAACAACAAAGTTGTTAACCAGAAGGAATATGTTACAGCTGTACTGAATACTAACGAAGTTGCTATGACTCTTTATCCTAACAGCAAGGGTACAATCGTTATACAGGTATGCCCGGCTGGATGGCTGACAGCTACGGACAGAACTGATATCCATCATCAGGATGTACAGCTTGCTGTTGAGTACGATGGTTCTAACCCGACACAGCAGCCTGCAAAGGTTACCGGCCTGAAGGTTTCTAACAAGAAGGGTGCTAACGTATCTGTTTCATGGACTTCACAGGGCAAGAACATCAAATACCGTGTCTACAAGAAGGTGGGTAACGGTAAGTGGATTGCCAAGAATGTGGCTGGCAACAAGACTTCTCTTAAGGTTAAGAAGGGTGCCAAGGTTCAGGTTAAGGTCAAGGCTTATGTCAAGAACACAGCCGGAAACACCACATGGGGACCAAAGGCTACTAAGAAGACCTTCAAGACTGACAAGAAGTAATACCAATCCTTCAAAGAAAATCAACAAATTTGACAAAGCGTGAAGCTTCCCTGTAAAAGGCTTCACATTTAAATGACAACCCGGCTTCGGGATGCTCCTCCCAGCATCCTGGAGCCTTTTTTCATAATTAATGATGGGTGAATTCTGCCTGTAAATCCTGTGATTTACAGATAGAATTGACTCATCATTGAAGGCAAAGCCGATTGAGATTGAAAATGTTCCTTCCTCATGGTAATCTAAAGAAGATATGTAGAATAAGTGGCGGCTTTGTATATTACTCGACAAGGAGGAAATGAAATGGATTCTACAATAGAGGCAGCTCTGATAACGGCAGGTATATCATTAGCGGTGTTGTTTATTCAAAGAGCTTTTGATAGAAGAACACAAAAGAAGGATGATGCCAGACATAAAAAGGATATGCAGGCGTTATCAAAGTATCATAAGGATGAATTATACGCAATGCGTGAGGCAAATCGTGTCTCGGCAATGCCATTTTTCTCATGCACCGTGCAGGACGCAGGCCATAATGAAGGCCGTACACATTTTTCAGTGATTATCGAAAACATTGGAAGTAACTCTTCCTTTGAGACAGAATATTCTATCAATGATGGTGAATACATAAAAGGGTATCATATTCTGGATCAGGCACATAATGGCTTGAGAGAGGCTGAATCAGATATTTTCAATAATCCGTTGATCAGAGTCGGTGAGAAGCGTACTATTAAATTTGATGTGCCAGATTATGGTGAGAAATGTGGCACAATGGAGTGCGCTGGGGACGCTGTTGTGAATCTACGACTGAGATATTATGACATGCTTATGAATCGGTATGTACAGTATATCGAAATAACTTATAACAGAGTAAATGAGTATATATCTAAGGAGAATGGTAATATGCAGACGAAGGCATTTATGCCAGAATTGGATAAGGAGAATGAGAAAGATGAACAGAAGGAAAAGAATTTAATAGATTATGCTGATATCAATAAGATTAAGGAGCATCTTATTCAAAGACGAACCAGGCAGTTCAATGGAAAATCTGAGACTGAATCTACGCAGGATGGGGATACTGAAACAGAGCTGTCTGAAAATGAACATGTGAAGAACTGTAAACTGATAGAAATGCTCAAAATGAGTTCCCGACATCTTACTCGTGGGGACAAGATATTCCTAATAGTTGGTTTTATAGCAGTAGCTCTTGTTCTATTATTGATGATAATGAATAAGATTTCTTTCGAACTGCCAGATATCGTTTCAGTTGTGATGATTATAATAATTCTTGGATGCGCCATTACAATGGTATTTATTTCAGGACATGGTGTGATCGCTGATTCATCAGGATATCTTATCGCAATTAAGGCTGATTTTAATTATGACGATATATGGGACATGGCTAATTTTCTTCAGAAAAATGTAGGCATTAGGACAGAAGGAAATATTGTGGATCTTATTACGATTCAGGAAAGTAGAAAAGCAAATGTGGAATCATATCGCAAAGGCAAAGTGAAGCTGATGGTATCAATGATCTCTGGGGAAACGGCAATAGTGAGTGTAGCAGAACTTGCAAAGCATGGGTTAAAGACAGGGAATCTGATAATTATTATTATTGCATTCGTTCTCGCTTTTGGTAGTTTCATTGCCTATATATTTAAAAAGTATACACTAGCAAATGATTGGTCTGACAGGGATGAGGAAGCTTTGGAACTGATACGACTGGTAAAGCTTAATGCTAAGAAGCTAGGATTCAATTGATCTGACTGCACAATTATCAATGGGATTGGAGAAATACTATGCCTAAGAAAAATGTAAATAAGAATGAAAACGATCCCCGTGCTGCCCGCTCGGTACGGGATATACGCAATGCACTGTTGTCCCTGATCGCGGAGAAGCCGTTCCGCCAGATTCAGGCGGAGGAGATTATAGAGCGGGCGACGGTGAATTTCAAGACGTTCTACCGCTACTATTCGTCGAAGGCGGATGTGCTTGATGACATCCGTGAGACCGTACTGGCAGGCCTCTCGGAGGGTCTGAAATCGGTGCCTGAAAAAGACCTGCGGGGGGGGTAATACTTTTTTACCATTGGATAAATACAGACGAACCGGCGTATAAGAGGCTCTGTAATGATGAGGAATATGAGGACTTTTTCACGAAGCTGAAGGATGATTTTTTCTCGCTGGACTTCTTCCGTGGTTTCTGCGGTGATCCGGCATACGCTGACATGATTCCGGGATATATTGGGGATGCTGCTGTTGGCATGTACCGCCGCTGGCAGGCAAGGCCGGATGATGATCCGAAGAAGCCGTCTCTGGATGAGCTCGCCACGCAGGTTGCGGAGATACTTATGGGAGGGCTGAAGGAAGTGAACCAGGGTGAGTGATTTTCAGCCCTCCTCTACTTTCCAGTTCACTACATTTCTCTTGTCTGTAGAAAAGACTACTCCGACCTTATATAGCTTCCGTGAATCAGCCTGATACGGAATCGCATATTCCCTATCATCTATCTGTGCCATTGCATCCTCGATTGGCTTGTCAAGCTTGAATTCGAATACGTAGATATAGTCAGGGGTCTTCACTACGCAGTCAGCTCTGCCAGTGGCCATGTGGATCTCTGTCTGGGCATGAGCGCCCATGAGACTCAGGATCAGGTAGATCTGGCGGGACCACTCGCCCTCATACTTAGGGGCCTGTCCATCCGGATATGGAATACCGCCAAATAGTGCGGTCAGGCGGTGGATGAAGGATTCGGGATTTCCTTTTTTCAGATCCATGAACATGTACCGGAGAGATACCGGGTTCTCAGCATTTTTCGAGCCAAAGACATACGGTATCAGGGAATTCAGAAAACCGTACCTCACCTCGTTATTCGGGAAGCGAAGAGTATACAGTTCAAACTCCCTGTCATAGTCACAGATTGTGAGATATCCGGTCTGATAAAAGAGTGGCACCGGATTGTCATTTTCAACAGTATAATCCTGCAGCTCATCCTCAGTGGCTTGTACACCCTCAGAGATCTGTGCCAGAGACATTTCGGAATTCTGAAGCTTCTTCACTACAATCTCCGGAGTTGCCGAGCCAAACCAGTAACGTCCGAACTCACGCTTGCTGAAGGAATTTAGCAGGCTGAACGGATTGTAGACACCCTCACTTTTTTTAGAGAAATGATAGCCGTCATACATCTGTTGGAGCCTGCCCAAACATTCAGCATAGGTCATTTCCTGCTCATCAGACAGTGCCTTAATCTCAGGCTGAAAATTACGCTCCAGCTCCTCCTGTGTGATACCGCAGATACCTGCAAAGTCGTTGTCAAGAGAAATATCAGTCAGCTGATTCAGGTCAGAAAAAATAGATACCTTTGTAAATTTTGTGATTCCTGTGAAAAATGCGAATCGCAGATATGCATCCTCATCCTTAAGAACGGAGAAAAATACTTTATAAAGGTCACGGTTCTTTTGTTCCTGCTCCGGATCTGAATACATGGTATCGAGCAGCGGTTTGTCATATTCGTCGACCAGGACGACAACATTATGATCGGTTTTATCGTGAAGCTGTTCGATTATATCTGCGAAACGGTTCACTAGATCATAGTCTGTATGGGCGAGACTGTATTTCCTTTCTATCTTATCTAATGTTCTTGAGAGACGGTTTTCAAGACCATCAGGGCTCTTGTATTTTCCGGCAGATAGATAGAAAGAGATAATCGGGTATTCGATCCATGCCTCGTCACCCTTATCATTTTCCTTATCATATATGTAGAGACATTTGAAAAGATCCTTTTTTCCACTGAAATAGCTCTCAAGAGTAGAAGTGAAGAGGCTCTTGCCAAAACGCCTCGGACGAGAGAGGAAAAAGCTTTTGCTGCTATTTGCCATCCTCCAGACGTACTCCGTCTTGTCCACATATAAATAATCATTGCTTATTATATCTTCAAAATCCTGCATTCCCACAGGTAGTTTGCGCGCGTTCATAATGGCCTCCATAATTCTGCACTAATTACATATGATACGGATGGTGTGGGTTCCTATGAATAGAATACCACGGACGGCCTGTTTTTTCAACAGAGAAAAGTTAAAATGATTGAACTATAATAGACTATGTTGATCCCGTTTTCTGGTACTGATGGTCTCATCTATCGCAGGTGTGGCTATCAGTGCCTCTACCTTTTCGAGGATGGTGGTCAGCTCGGTTTTCTCACTCTTCAGGTCCTCGAGCTCGGAACGCAGCTTATTCCTCTTCTCTATTTCTTTATCGCGGACTGTCCGGACGATGCGCGGACCCGGGAACTTACCTTCCTCGGATTCTATGAAGCGGTAGGTTGGCGACGTGTCTATATCTACTTTACAGTTGAAGAGGCATGCCATCATTTATGTGAAAGCTATATCTGTAGAAGAAACGGAGACCTGGTGCGGCAGCGCTTCATGCTCATGAAATCCGATGTGGTCGAATATGTGATCGACTCGGTAAAGCGGGTTCAGACCCGGATCAGAAATATGCGGCACTACCTGCTGACGGCCCTTTACAACGCTCCTGATACGATTGAAAACTACTACAGAAGCATTTTCAGGAGCAGTATGGGCAGCAGGGCCGGGTATGGGGAAGCTGCGTATGGCTGAAACGAAGGTCAGCAGGAGCCTGTGGCATTCCAGGGATGAGCCTTTTGCCGTTGAGTGACTGAATTTTCAATGAGCCATCTGACTTAATTTTAGTTTACCATAAACAGCAAGTGAAAAATAATACATCTTATGATGATAAAATAATGGATATCATGGATATGTGCGACGCTACCGGAAACGAGCATCTCCGCTGGTTTCGAAACCTTCTTGGAAGGCATTTCTCGGAAATCATCGCACATGCCGTGTACCCGATATCATCTGGCAAGGTGGAGGGCACTAACCAGAGG
>CAYQBQ010000059.1:0-6205 GCA_964415805.1 uncultured Clostridium sp. | reverse complement strand
TTTCATTCCAATCAAACAATATGAAATAAACTTTAAGTATCATAGTGGAGGTACCAAAAGCATCAACAACATAACCATTCCTTACTGAACTGTAACTGGTGACCCCCTAATCCCTCATTTATTATTTAATTGTTTCTTCTGCATATTTATTGTTAACAATTTTATCATAAGGAGCTTTTTTTGTTAACTCTCCAGCTAAACTCATAACATCTTGTAATTTATCAAAACTTTCTTGTTTAAGTACTGGCGTATCATTCCAAGCATCAATGTCCTTGTAACTTTGAATAGCTGTTGCTAACAATTCTATATCTGTATCTGGGAAGAAATCTTTGATAACTTCTGCAATTTCTTTTGCAGTATGTTCTTTAACCCATTTTTGTCCTTTATAAATCGCATTTGTGAAATTTTGAATTGTCTTTTCATTATTTTCAATATAACTTTTTTTAGCAAAATAAGCAGTATATGGAATTTCTCCTGATTCTTTTCCAACTGATGCAACAATATATCCTTTTTTCATATTTTGAATATTTGATGCTGTTGGTTCAAATAATGTAACAAAATCTGCATCTCCTGATGTAAATGCACTTGCCATTAAATCAAATTTTATACTGTCATCTAATGTTAAGTCTTTTCCAGGTGTTAATCCATGTTGTTTTATAACATATTCTAATGTCATATATGGCACTCCACCTTTTCTTCCTGGTATAACTGTTTTTCCCTTTAACATATTCCAATCGAAATTGTCTATTTTTTCTTTTGATACTAAAAATGAGCCATCTCTTTTTGTAAGTTGTG
This sequence comes from uncultured Clostridium sp., assembly GCA_964415805.1. Classification (GTDB taxonomy): domain Bacteria; phylum Bacillota; class Clostridia; order TANB77; family CAG-508; genus CAG-269. The sequence goes on along the minus strand of CAYQBQ010000059.1, from coordinate 5,410 downwards.
CAAATACTTGTGTATAATCTTCTTTTCCTTCATTGTAAACATATATTGATGCTTCAGGCCCTGCAAATCCTATTTGTACTTCATTTGATAGTACAGATGTCATTACTGCATCCGCACCCTGACCTGTTGTTAAGTCTATTTCGAATCCATAATCTTTAAAATATCCTTTGTTTATAGCTACATATTGAGGTGCATAAAATACTGAACGTGTTACTTCACTTACTTTTATTTTTGTTATTTCTTCATTTTTGTTTTTATTTTTTTCTTTTATTGCTATAAACCCGACTACTATTGCTACTATAACTAGTATAACCACACCTATAGTTATTTTCTTTTTCACTTTAAACCTCCCTATAAGTTTTATTTGCTATTAATTCATTTTTTATAAATTAATAACTTTATTTTCGGATAAATTTTTCAAGTAATAACACTCCTCCATACATAATACCTGCTACTATTCCTAAAATTATTACACTAGTCATTACTAAATCCAACTTAAATACTTGACCTCCGTATACTATTAAATAACCTAATCCGGCTTTTGATACTAAAAATTCTCCTGATATTACACCTACCAAAGAAAGTCCTATGTTTACTTTTAGTGAGTTAATAAATGTCCCCACATTTGCTGGAATTATAATTTTGGTCAATAATTGCGTTTTGCTACAATTGAACGTTTTTGCCATTTTGATTATTTCTTTATCAGTTTTTAGATATCCATTTAACATTTCTAGTATTGTTACAATTAGAGAAATTGCTACTGCCATTACTATTATTGCTGGTTTTCCTGAACCAACCCATATTATGATTATTGGTCCTAATGCTACTTTTGGTAAACTATTTAATACTACTAAATATGGTTCTGCTACTTTAGCCAAAAATTTTGACCACCATAAAATAATTGCAATTCCTACACCTAATATTGTTCCTAATCCAAATCCAACTATTGTTTCATACACTGTTACTTTTGTATGCATTAATAAATTATTTGATGCTAGATTCATGAATGTTTTAAATATCCTACTTGGCTTACTTGTTATAAAACTGTCAATTATATTTGCATTTGCTAATGCTTCCCAAATTGTTAAAATACCGTATTAGTATTAATAATTGTGTTAATATTATTAGAAACTTATTTAGTCTAATTTTATTTAAATATGTTTTTCTTTCTTTTGAAATCTTATTATTTTTCATCTACACCAAGCTCCTTCCATAAAGTATTGAAATACTTACTGAATTTAGGACTTTGTCTGCAATTTATTGGTGTTCTATTTTCTATTTCAAAATTGATTTTGTGTATATCTTTAATAGTTCCTGGTCTTTTACTTAATACAAGTACTCTATCTGCCATACTTATTGCCTCTGAGATATCATGTGTTACCATTATTGTTGTTATATTTTCTTTTTTTAAAATTGAATATATATCTTCTGTTACCATTATTCTTGTTTGATAATCTAATGCTGAAAATGCTTCATCTAATAATAATATTTTTGGCTTTACAGCTAATGTTCTAATTAATGCAACCCTCTGTCTCATTCCTCCTGATAACTCTGATGGGTATTTATTTTTAAAGTCATATAAATTGTACTTTTTTAATAATCCATTTACATATTCAATATTTTCCTTTGTTTTTATGCCTTTAATTTCTACCCCAAACAATGTGTTGCTTAATATATTTTTCCATTCTAGTAAGCAATCTCTTTGTAACATATATCCAATTTTTGAAGATATTCCTTCTATTTTTTCTCCTTCTATGTATATTTCTCCTTCTGTTTTTTCTTCTAATCCCGCAATTATTGATAGCAAAGTTGATTTTCCACATCCACTTGGTCCTATGATACTTACAAATTCTCCTTTCTTCACTCTAAAATTTACATTTTTTAATGCTTGAACTTCTCCCTCTTTATTTTGATATTTTTTTCCTACATTCCTGACTTCTAATATTTCGTTCATAAATTGCCTCCTTAATATTTATCCTAATATATTTTATGTCAAATGTAGGATTGTGGTTACTTTGTTATTTATATATCATCTTCTTCCTCTTTAAAATTTGTTCTACTAACTAATTCAGATATTGCATATATTAACCTTTGTTGTTCTGGCGTACATTTGTCCAAAACTTGTCTAAAATCTTCTCTTAAATAATCTTTTGTAGCTGTATTACTACCAGTAAGTAAATATCCTGGTGATACACTTAAAGTCTCTGCTATTTGGGTTAACCTTTTTAAATTAACTTTACTATTTCCTCTTTCTATTCTACTCATAAATGCAACTGATACATCAATCTTATCAGCTAGTTCCTCTTGTGTTAATTTTTGTTCAATTCTTGCTGTCTTTATTCTTCTTCCTATAACTGTATAATCTGGTGACATTTTATCTCCTCCTTTTCCTTTGATGTAAATATATCACTCATAAGGTAACCAGTCAACAGTTTTTGTTAATTTATTTATAAATATTTATTTTGATGTCAATAATCTTCTTTGCTATATAAGATTTCATACATTTCAATTTACTTACTTCTAAATTATTTACATCTATAATGTTGTATGAAAAATTAATTCTATTTTTTTCACATTGAGTATAATTTATTTTGCTGTAAGTATCACAATAATCATGCTTCCATTTTTGTTTACCTATATATATAACAATAGGAATTACAATTGGATATCTTTTGTTTTCCGTTTTCTCTTCTTCGTTCCATCTTTTTATTATATTCATTGAATTCTCAAACATTTTGTATGTTATATTTGAATCTATTTGACTTATTACTTTTGTTAATATAAAAATCTCTTTATTTTCTATTTTGCAAATTACATTATCATTTTGTTTATTTGTTATAGATTTTATATTGTTACAATAGCTAATGTTTTCAAGCCCTCCTATTTCTGCTAAATCAAAAAATTCTTCTATAAATTCTTTCAAGTATTTTTTGTTTTTTAACATTTTTAAAATTCTATTTTCTTTACAATATTGTGTTTTAGGTCCATTTTTTAGTTCATATCTTGCTATTTTTTCCTCAACTTTTTCTAATTCTTTTATTTCTCCATTTTCCGTACAATCCATATAATCGTTATACGAGAAATATCGCATAAAGCCTCCTTTCAATTCTTTTGTAGATAATAATTTTATTTTTGGGATTTTTTAGATATAAATTTAAAGATTTTATTTTGATATTACAAATGTTGTTATTGAAAAAAATTTTTTTCTCTTGATTTATATTAACATAAAAAAGAAAGGATTGCAATTATATATGCTAATCCTTACCAAAATTATAAACATTTTCTGTAATTATTTGTAGAAGAATGTCATTTTTTGTCTATATCATTCCTTTTTTGTTAAAATAACTACTTATTTCTTCTAAGTTTTCAAATTCCTTTTGTCTTAAAATATCATAAACAACAATTGAAACAGAGTTAGATAAATTAAGTGATCTTAATGTTGGTCTCATTGGAATCCTTATTGTTTTATCTATATATTTTACCAAAACATCTTCTGGTAATCCTTTTGTTTCTTTTCCAAATAACACAAATACTTCATCCATTTCAGTATAATTTGGTTCTGAATAAACATGCTTTCCTTTTGTAGTTACAAAAAACATGTTATTCTCTTCTGGCTTATACTTCTCTAAAAACTTTTCAAATGAATCATGCTCTTCTATTTCTAACTTGTCCCAATAATCTAATCCTGCTCTTTTAACTGCTTTTTCAGAAATACTGAAACCTAATGGATGTACTAGGTGTAATTTGCCACCTGTTGCCGCACATGTTCTTGCAATATTTCCTGTATTTTGTGGTATTTCTGGTTCTACTAACACTACATTTAATTTCATTATTGTTCCCTCTTTCTTTTTATTATACAAATTCTTCCCAAACTAAATTTGCAAAATCTAGTCCTTTATTAGTCAATCTTATATTATCTAAGTCTACAATTAATAATTCTTCTTCAACTAATTTTTGTAATTCTTTTCTAAATAAGTATATTGGATTTTCACCAAATTTTTCTTTAAATTTTGAAATATTTATTCCTTCAATTTTTCTTAACCCTAAAAGCATATATTCCTTTTTCATGTCTTCTATTGTTTGTTTTTCATGTACAATTTTTGTATCTTTACTTTTTTTATTTAAATATTCTTCTATATCACATGTATTAGAATATCTACATCCATTAATATAAGAATGTGCAGCAATTCCGAATCCAACATATTGTTTTTGTTCCCAACAGTTTATATTATGTTTAGATTCATATCCTTCTCTTGCAAAATTTGATATTTCATAATGCTTGTATCCATTTAACTCTAAATAATTTTTAGTATATTTATATTGATTTCGTTCGTTTTCTTCTTCTGGCAGCTCCAATTCTCCATTATTTATCTTTTTTTCTATTTGAGTTCCTTCTTCAACTATTAATGAATATACTGATATATGTTTGGGTTTAGGGCTTAAATTTATTACCTTTTCTAGACTTTCTTTTAAATCTGATATACTCTGATTTGGAAGTCCTAACATTAAATCAACATTTATATTACTAAATCCCTCTTCTTTTGCTAATTTATATGTATTTAAGAATTGATCATAATTATGTATTCTACCAATTTCACTCAATAGTCTATCATTTGCACTTTGAAGTCCTATACTTAATCTATTTACTCCACAATCTTTATAAATTTGTAGATTATTTTTCTTAACTGTACCTGGATTTACTTCAATTGTAATTTCAATATCTTCTTTATTTTCTATTTTAGCTATTTCACAAATCTTCTTTAATATTTTTTTTATGAATTCGGCTTTTATTGAAGAAGGTGTACCTCCTCCAATATAAATTGTAGTTATTTTATTGTTTTCTAATAATTCTCTATTATCTTCTATTTCTTCAATTAATTTATTTATATATTCCTCTTGTATTTCAAATTTATTTGAATATGATATAAAATCGCAATAATCACATTTTTTTATACAAAAAGGTATATGTACATATACTCCAAGCTCCATTATCTCTCCTAATATAATTTAAATTCTTTATAATTTTCTATATATCTTTAGAAATTTCAATAATCTTTTTCAATCTATAATTAACTCCTGATTTCCCAACAGGATTTTTTAATTGTTTTCCAAGTTCAACTAATGACATATCTGGGTATTCTAATCTTAGTATGGATATTTCTTTTAAGTTTTCATCTAATTTATTAAATTTACCATCTCTTTGCAATTTTTTTATAGCTTCTATTTGCTCAACAGATGCATTTATAGTTTTGTTTAGATTTGCTGTTTGACAATTTACTATTCTATTAACTTTTCCTCTCATTTCTCTTTGTACTCTTATATCTTCAAATTTTAATACACTTTTATTTGCTCCCATCAGTGCGATTAATCTAGAGATTTCTTCGCCTTCTTTTAGATATATAGAATATTT
>CAYQBQ010000058.1:0-6255 GCA_964415805.1 uncultured Clostridium sp. | reverse complement strand
GACCTGCTGTGGAGGAGGCAGGATCTGATGGATCTGAAAGACTTCACGCTGATGCTGGATGAGTCCTCACTGATCCAGAATCCGTCAGCCAAGCGGACCAAATTCATCCTGAAGATGCAGCCGGAGAATGTGATCCTGCTCAGCGGCACTCCCACTGGTGGGAAATATGAGAGGCTGTGGACTCAGATGCACCTGCTTGGATGGGGCATCAGCCGGAAACTCTATGATCAGACATTTATGATCTGGGATTATATCGACAACTGGCAGACAGGATACAAGATCCCTGTGGTGAAGGGATACAAGAACATTCCGAGACTGAAAGACAAGATGAGGGAATATGGGTGCATCTTCCTGAAGACAGAAGAGTGCTTTGATCTCCCTCAGCAGCAGGATCTGCTGATCAGGGTGGACAGCTCAGCGGATTACAAGAGATTCATGAAGCACCGGTATCTGCAGAGACCAGACGGCACAGAGCTGGTAGGGGATACCACATTGACCGCAAGACTATATGCAAGGCAGTTATGCGGCCAGTACAGCAAGGACAAGCTGTCAGCGGTGACAGATCTGATTGACTCCACAGAAGACCGGCTGATCATATTTTACAACTTTACGGCAGAAATGGAAATGCTCAGGAAGATCTGTGGTGACAGGCCGGTGTCCATAGTGAACGGATCAACAAAGGACCTGAGAGCCTATGAGCAGTGCTCAGACAGTGTGACGCTGATCCAGTACCAGGCCGGAGCACACGGACTGAACCTGCAGAAGGCAAGACGGATCATCTACTTCACACTTCCGGAAAGCTCAGAGCTGTTTGAGCAGTCCAGGAAGAGGATCCACAGAATAGGACAGGAGCAGACCTGCTTCTACTACATACCAATCTGCAGAGGATCCATAGAGGAGAAGATCCTGCAGGCACTAAAAATGAGGAGGGACTACACAGATGCGTTATTCAAGCAGGACTATCAATAAGATCCGGGTGGCAGTACTGAAAGTGATCACTGCAATCATGGCGCTGATACTGGTCTTATGTATGAGTACATATGACGGTGATATGAGAGTGTGGATCCCTCTTTTTATGGTCTCAGCAGGGTGGACATTCCTGGTCCTTCTGGCCAATGGGTATCTGACCTGTGGAGACTGCAAGGACAAAAACAAGTGCATGGAGAGATCCAGGAATTATCCATGCAGGGATTTCAAGAGGAAGGAGAAGAATGAAGGTACTGGTAACAGTCCTGCTGATCATCGGGTGCATGATCACATGCATGATGTACTGCCTGGCGGCAGTATCCAGCAGGTACAGCAAGTATGAAGAGGAAGAGATGGGGCCTGAAAAGGAATTTGAAAATCAGATCAAGGCATTCCTTAAAGAGCAGGGATGCTGGTACATCAAGTACTGGGGAGGAGGCGGCTATACCAAGGCAGGCATCCCGGATCTGCTGATCTGCTGCAGGGGGAAGTTTGTTGCTGTGGAAGTAAAGGCAGCCAAAGGAGAGCCGTCAGATCTTCAGCGGAAGACTATAAGAGACATCAGAGCTGCCGGTGGTGTGGCATTCACACTGTATCCGGACCAGTTTGAAGAGTTTAAGCGCATGATCATAAACATGAAGGAGGGCAGGACATGTTCACTGCAGAACAGGCAAGAGAGTATGTAACAAAGAGACTGATGGCCACCAGAAGGAAGGGAATGAAGAAGCTGCTGGCCTACATGGAAGAGATCGGATTTTTCACGGCACCGGCATCCGGAGGAAACCATCTGAGCTGTGATGGAGGACTGGTGATCCACACGGCCAATGTCATGATGATGGCTGAGAAATTCGGCAAGGACTGCTTTGGCGCTGAGGGATACAGGAACATCAAACACAGCCTGATGCTGGCGGCAGGCCTGCATGATCTTGGTAAGTGTGGCCGTGAAGGAACACCTTACTATGTGGAGAACCTGGTCAAGGATGGAAGGCCCACCAAAGCGGATCCTGTGCAGCACTACAAGAGATCTGAGGCCAAGCCTTACTCCATCAATAAGAATCTGTGCCATGTGGACCATCCTCTGAGATCTGTGGAGCTGGCTACTAAATTCATTGATCTGACGGAAGAGGAAATGCATGCAGTCTTCTACCATGATGGGCTGTATGGATCGCTGGCCTATGACCTGAAGGGCCATGAGGAACCGCTGCAGACCTGCCTGCACTTTGCAGACTTCTGGGCAGCACAGTTTATGGAAGATAAGGCCGCAGCCAAGGAAGGAGAAGAATGATGGTAAATGTGAAAGCTGATGACGGTTTTGGGCGCAGTATTAACTACAACTGCAAGGCGGCCGTGATGATGATCCTGGATCCTGAGAATGAAGACTGCAATGCAGTGACATCCTTAATGGGAAAGGGTAACGCAAAAGAGATTGTAGATGCAATGGGCAAATGCACCGGAGAGATCCTCACTGCACTGGTCAAGGATCCTATGGAGCGGATGCTGCTGGCTCTGATGCTGACAACTGAGATCTACAGTGCAGCCAAGGGAAAAGGCAGCACTGAGTCAAAAGTGGTGGAGGACATCCGCACACCTGTAAAGGAGGACAAGGAATGACGATAAGAGAGAAACTGCTGAAGATCCAGGCAGAGCTGAAGGTGCCTAAGAGCGCCAGGAATGCCTTTGGAGGATATAAGTACAGGACAGTGGACATGATCGCTGAAAAGGTCAAGCCGCTGACAGACAAGCACAAGTGCGTACTGGTGATGGGTGATGAAGTGGTGCTGATCGGTGAGCGCTACTATGTGAAAGCTACAGCAACACTGGCAGATCTTGAATCTGATGATACAGTCACTGTTACAGCATTTGCAAGGGAGCAGCTGGAGAGGAAGAAGTCCGATGAGAGCCAGCTGACCGGAGCGGCATCCACCTATGCAAGGAAGTATGCACTCAATGGCCTCTTTCTCCTGGATGACACAGCGGATCCTGACTCCTATGCCGGAGAGCCGGAGACCATGGATGATGATCCGGCAGAACTGGACAGGCAGGAGGCAGAAGATCTCAAACAGCAGGAAGAAGAGAAGCCTAAGAGAAGGACCAGGACTGCAAGGAAGAATAGGGAAGAGAGCATTGATGATTATGTAAATCCTCCGGAGACTCCGGACGGTGTGGAGGAGGTCCCCTTCTCTGAGCAGGACGCAAAGCTCACAGAAGACAAATTCTACTATGTGGAGAAGGATGGCAACTACATCATGAAGCATGCAGGTGAATATCCTCCGGAAGGCGGCAAGGAGATCACCAAGGATGAATTCATCAAAGGATCCGCTGAGATCGCAACAGGCAAGAAGCGCACAAGAAGAGTGAGAAAGGCAAGAGACTGATATGAGCAAACTTAGTGAGAAGTACGGCAAGAAAGTAAGCAGCAAGGAAGCACAGGCCATCCAGAAGGCAATGGATGAGCAGAAGCAGAACAGGGGCCAGTACAAGGAAGTGCCGGCAGGAGAGTACTCCGTGGTGGTAGACAAGCTGGAGCTGGGTGAGTCCTCCTGGGGAGATGCACAGATCTCTGTGTGGTTCAAGATCACGGAAGGTGAGTACAAGAATAACAGGATCTTCTACAATGGCACATTTGATGATCATTTTGAGCATGGCATCAATGCCACTGCCATCCTCCTGGCAGATCTGCTGGATGACGATGACCTGACATCCGCACAGATCGCTGTGATCCTGGGTAAGTGGGAGGATGACCAGTCAATAGTCTCAGACTTCCTGGCCGATGCTGCAGAGCTGGTGGAGGAGCTGTCCTATGACCTGAGCTACACCACCACGGTCAGCAAGAAGAAGAACAGCAAGGGCAAGCCTTATGTCAATCATACATGGGAAGTCCTTGGTGTGTATGAGAACTGATGCAGGTGTGAACACAGTGCCGGTCCTGCCGGCACTGTACATAGCAGGAGGCTGAAAATGGTCTTTTATGACTATGAAGTGTTCAAATATGACTGGCTGGTGGTCCTGACAGATCTTACTGCAGATCATGAGATAGAGACAGTGATCCACAATGACCAGGATCAGCTGCAGAAGTATCTTGATGACCATGCCTATGACATCTGGGCAGGATACAACAGCCGGCACTATGACCGATGGATCCAGAAGGCAATCCTTTGTGGGCTGGATCCAAAGGAGATGAATGACTGGATCATTGTGCAGAAGCAGGAACCATGGGCCTTCTCTTCCCTGCTGAAGGAAGTAGAGTTTAACAACTATGATGTGATGCCCAATCCTCCTGTGGGCCTGAAGGCCCTGGAGGGTTTCATGGGCCACAACATCAAGGAAACATCCGTACCATTCAACATTGACAGGAAGCTGACAGAGGAAGAGATCCAGCAGACCATCTTCTACTGCAGGCATGATGTGCATGAGACCATTGAGGTCTTCTTCCACAGGTATGCAGAGTTTGAGGCACAACTTGGTATTGTGACCGCATTTGGGCTGGATCTCTCCTGTATCGGTGACACGGAGGCAAGGATCACAGCCAAGGTACTGGACTGTAAGAAGCAGGAGTACACAGATGAGTTTGATTACTTCTTCCTTCCCTGCATCAAACTGAAAAAGTACAGGCATGTCATGGACTGGTTCCAGTCACTGAAAAAGACTGCACCACAGGACCCTGACCACAGCAGGGCTTATGACCTGAAGAGGAGAGCATGGTACAGCCAGGAGCTGATCACGGAAGTGGCAGGTGTGCCTCACAAGTTTGGTTTTGGCGGCCTGCATGGTGCCATAGGCATCATCAAGGTCAAGAAAAACGGAGACAAGGCGATTGAGAACACACCAGTACACATGACCGGACTCCTGCTCCATGTTGATGTGGGATCCTACTATCCTTCCATGCTGATAGCACATGGGCTGGTCACAAGATCCGCAAGGAATGACAACTACAAGAAGGTCTATGACACCAGAATGGCACTGAAGAAGGCTGGCAAGAAGAAGGAGCAGGCACCATACAAGAAGCTGCTCAATGCCCTGTCCGGGGCCATGAAGGATAAGACTAATCCGGCCTACGATGCCAGGAACAACAACTGCATGTGCATCAATGGCCAACTGATGTTATTGGATCTAATTGAACACTTGGAAGCTGTGGAAGGTTTTGAGCTGATCCAGTCCAATACAGATGGTCTGATCATCCGGATCCCGGACACAGATGAAGCATTTGACCAGGTGGATGACATCTGCTGGGAATGGGAGCAGAGATGCAGCACAGACAAGTGCAGCATACTTCTGGGGCTGGATGTGATCAGTGAGATCTATCAGAAGGACGTTAATAACTACCTGTGGGTGGATGAGGATGGAGGAGTTGAGCGCAAGGGTGACTACCTGAAGGAGCTGTCACCAATTGACTACAATCTGCCAATACTCAACACAGCATTGGTGGAGTACATGGTCCACAAGACTCCTGTGGAGGAGACCATAAACAAGTGTGACCGGCTGATAGAGTTTCAGAGCATTGTGAAGCTCTCAGATGCCTATGATCATGTGGAACATGAGTATGGTCCATCCCACTGGGAGCAGAAGTATGACAAGAAAGGCAAGAGGGCCGGCAAGAAGCTGGTCTATGATGGCCGTGAAAGATCCATGAACAAGGCATACAGAGTCTTTGCTTCCAAGGATCCAAAGGATGGAAGGCTGCTGAAGTGCCGGACACTGAATGATGGAACGTACCAGGAAGCCAAGTTTGGCAAGACTCCTGACAAGTGCTTCATTGTCAATGATGACATCACTGGCATGAAGTGCCCGGAGACGCTGGACAGGCAGTGGTACATAGACTACGCAAAAAGAAGATTGGAGGGATTTGGAATTGGCCAGTGACGTTAAGAAGATGATCCTGAAGTATGGCAAGTGCACAGCATACGCACCAAACGGAAGGACCACTGAAGCGGTAACAAGGTGCACTGGGTGCGGAGAAAAGATCAAGTCAACTGATGACCTTACACACGTACATTTCTCACTTACCAAGCGTAAGACATGCCTCTTCTGGCATGAGAAGTGTACAGAGAAAGTATGGAGCAGTCGGATCTATGTGGAAAGGAAATGACAGGATATTTAAGACATACGTTAAAGGAAAGTCATCCGGATCCGGCAAGAGGCCTGCAGAAAAGGTCAAGGACAGAGACCACATATCTGACTATGAAGAGGTAGAGAATTGTGACTGCTTTGGTGGGATCCTCAATCCTGGGATCATCGACATCAGCTTTGATGACAAGGGCATGTATAAAGCATTCCTGCAGATGGCTGAAG
>CAYQBQ010000057.1:0-6507 GCA_964415805.1 uncultured Clostridium sp. | reverse complement strand
TGACGTAATGTTAATTACAGATACTGGAACAATTATTAGACTTAATGTAAAAGATATTAGTGTTCTTGGAAGATCAACACAAGGTGTAACTCTAATGAGAACTAATGATGGTGGAAAAGTTGTAAGTATAGAAACTTTAACTCCAGAAATAGATGAAGTAGAATAAAAAAATCGGGATTCAGGGGCCACCACTCCAAATCCCGATTTTAATTTATATTATTAAAAAGTACTTATCATATATTTAATATTTTTAGAAAAAATGCTTCCTCGGGTCTTCCATATGGGCTTTTTCTTAAAATATTAAATATATGATAAGTACTTATAATAATAAAAAAGGAATCAAAGACTTAATCCTCAACTCCTCAATTTTACTATTTTTTAAATCTTAAATCCTCTCCAAAGAAATAATAAATGTCATAATAACCAGCAATTCTAGAACCAATACGTTCCTCATAATTCTTAAAAATATCATTAATATTAAGATTAGTAGAAATAATAGTCTTAGTAACTTTATGGTTCAAATTCAAAATTCTAGTATTCAAAATAGTAAATAACTCACTTAATTTCATACTATTTAAACTTTCTGTTCCTAAATCATCAATTATTAATAAATCACAATCTAATACGGATTGATAAAAATTATTATTAGAATTTTTTTGTCTATTCATTTTGTAATCTATTACGGTTTCAAGTAAAACAGGCGCAGTTTGATATATTACAGTTTTTCCTTTTTTTAATAATTCAGCAGCAATACAATTTGACATAAAAGTCTTACCGTAAACCAGTAGAACCAACAAATAACAAATTTTTATAATCTGGGTTTTCAAAATTATTAACAAATTCAATACATTTATTTTTAATATTAGAAATATTTTTTCGTGGTGAAATATTAAATCTATATTTGGACAAATCAACTTCATCAGAAAAAATTAATTCATTAAACTTATTAAAATTCTCTTTTTTTAAATTAGACATATTAGATTTATTAAAAGAAACATCTAATAATTTTTGTTTTAAACAATTACACATTGATGTTTTAAAATGGTCATCTAAAATAAAGCCGGTATCATTACAAAGTTTACATTCGTAAAAAGGTTTTAAATAATCCAAGCTATAATTATTTTGTAATAAAATTAAATCTTTTTCTTTTTTTAAATCAGAAATTCGTTGTTTTAAATTATAAATAGTAGATGCGTCGGAAGAATTATTTAATATATTTTTTGCGGTATTAATTGCGAAATTATTTAATTCATTATCAATCTCTTCAAGACGAGGAATTAATTTATATAAATTCTGTTTTCTAATATCTAAATCTAATTCTGCTTTTAATTTTTTTTGTTCATATTCTTTTAATAAAGAATTCAAAACCTCATTTGACATTAACTATCTCCTTCTATATTATTATTTGCATATAAAAAATCTAAATTATTATATTGTCTTTGTTCATAATTAGCTTTATTAGCTTTTGAAACATTAGATTTCATTTCTTTCAAATCTTTATTTTGTTTTTTACGTTGTTCTAGAAAAGCATTTACTTGATCTGGTGTTTTTAAATTTCTTTCATGCCAGTCACTAATTATATTATTTATATATTCAAAAGTTGGATTTTGTTTATATGTAGTTCTTTTTAACGCTATTTCAATTATATTCATATCATATTCAAAATCAATAACCCAATTTTCAATATAAGCCTCTTCGTATTGAGTTAAACCACCATGTTTTCCAAGTTTTTTAGCAATTAGATTTTTAATTTTATTTAATTTCTCTTGTTTTTGATAATATAAATCCAAATCATTATAAGTTTGAACTTTATTAGCATTCCAGGCTTCAGCAACTGCTTGAATATAATTCTTATGTAATGCAGAACGGTTATAACAATAATTAAATAGACTAATCATAACTTGTTCATCAAAGTTATATTTTCTAAACCACAAATCGATGTCATTATACCATGATGGACCCATAATTCCTTGAAAAAACATATTATTTATATATTCAATAGCTTTTGCTCTTGATTGATTCTTTGATACCTTTTCAACTGTTTCTTTAGATTGAACAAGGTTTGGTTTATATAAATTATTTAAAGTTAATTCTTGTAAATCAGTAATTATAAAACCAGTCGTTTTCTTTAGAATTAGATTGTTATCTTCTAAAAATTTTAAGCCATCATTTATAGCTTTTACAGGTAATGATAATTTTTTTGATAAATCATTTATTTTAACATCTTTTTTATATTTAGAAAGAAATATTAAATATAAATAGATTTTTAAATAATCACCAGGAATCTGAGATAAATGTTCTGCAAAAAATATATCTGGTATCATTGTTTCTGAAAATAATAATTGTTTTTCATTTTGTTCTAGTTTCATTATAAAATCCCTCCATTAAAATAAATGACATACAAACTGATATACAATTTGCAACTTCAATTATAACTTTTTTAGACAAAAAATTCAAGGAAAATTAACTAAAAGTTATTTTTATGAAAAAGTAATAATTTTTGTTTAAACAAAAATTTAAATATATATTTTAAAACATAAATTATATTTTCTCCATTGAAGCCAGAAATACTAAATAATAAAAGTGGAAAACAAAATACAAAAAATAAAAATATTTTAATATTAATATTATTAAAAAAATTAACAAAAATAAAAATAAATAAATCCCAAATTAAATTTAAAATAATAGTAACATAATCTATAACTCCAAATAATTTATTTTTGAAATTATAATTTTGTGGAAAAATAAAATTCATAAAAGCCTCCCAAAAAATAAAAATAAAATAAAAAATACAAAATAAATTATTTTAAAAATTTAGAAAAGTTATTCACATTTTGTGAAAAATCTGTGGAAACTCCACCAAGAAATTCTCTAACAAAAGAATTTGATTTTATTAAAGCATAAAGACCTCCAATATAAATGAATTTAGAAAAAAGGTTTGAAGAAGAGTAATCAATTGAAAATAATATTAATAAAACAATTGAAACAATAATTTGAATAAATAACAAAGAAAATAAATTTCTAAACCAGGATTTAAAAAACCAAGAAGTAGAGTTTAAAGAATTAGATAAAATTGCAAAAGGTGTAATTAAAACAAAAACTTTTATTAATATATATCTAAAAGAATACGAAAAAACTAAATTTAAAAGTGAAACAGAAATAAATCCTTTTATTAAACCATCTAAAGAAAATATATCAATAGATGAAGTATCTACAGAAATATTTGTATTTATATCTAAAATCAATTCTGAAAAACAAATATTTTTATTAAATAAATCTTCTCCTAAATTCCTAATAGCCAAAGAAATATTAGAAAAAATATCTAAAAATTGAGATAATAAAAAATAAGAAAAATTCATACAAATTCCACAAATTATTAATTTAATTAAAAAACTATGAGGATTTTCAATTTGAGCATATGTAAAATGAGAAAGTAGATATCTTATTGCAAAGTATAAAATAATTCCTAAAAGAAGAGAGTTAGCAATTAATAAGATTCCATTTGATGTAGAAGTTCCAAAAATTTTTTCAAAATTTTTATCATTTAAAATATCAGAATTTATAAAAGTTATATCATCTAATAAAGAATATAAATTATTATCTATAGAACTAAATAAATTACCTAAGATAGTATTAATAGTATCAATTATAATTTGAGTTACATTTTTTTCTTCCAATTTTCCTCCTAACTAACCAAAGATTTTATTGCAGATAAAATTAAGTCTATTGCTAGAATAAAAGCATAAGAAAATAAAGATCCTTTGATAATTTTTTTTCCTGTTCTTATTTTTTCTTCGTCACCAAAACTAAACTTCCTCATAAAAACACCTGTTCCAACAGCAACAGCAGCTGCAGGAGTAGATAGTTTTAAAATCCAACTTTCTATATTTTCAAAAGCAGAGTTAATTTTGGAAACAATTTTGGGTTCACCTAAAGCAAAACAAAAATTGTCTAGACAAAAAAATAAAATAGTTGAAAAAGATACAATAAACAAAATAAAAAATAATATTTTTTTAAATTTTAACATAAAATCTCCTTTCTTTTATAGATTAATGTTTAAAATAAGGTAACATTTGAATTTTTTGTGGAGTATAAATTTTGTTACCATCAGATAAAAAAGTAAGTGCAGTGAATGTTTCAAGTTGTTGAGTAAAAAAATTCGTATCATAAATATAATCTGTTTGGTAATAAGAATTATATGATTCAGAAATATTAGAATCCCTTGAATTTAAAGTATTTGTGATATAACTAAAATTTGTTTCTTTTGCATTTTCAGAGATTGTTTTTGAAATTTTTTCTTTCTCCTCTTTCCCTAATTGTTTTTGAGCTTCTTCTATAGTAAATATATCATCCGTTCTAAACCAAATTTTGTTAATAAGATTTTGAGTTATAACTTTTACAGATGAATCATCTTTTAAAGTATTTTTTAAAGATGAATAACTTTGGGTACTAACTATATTTATACATTTTGATTCTCGACTTAAAGAAAAAAATTCACTATCTGTTTTCGTGCAATATTTATCATATTCATCACAAATAAAGGCTGACTTTTTAATATTTCCATGTGATAAAGATGTTAATATTTCAGTTTGAAAATCTAATTTCAAATATGTAGCAATTATTTTAGAAAGTACAGTATACTCAGAAATATTCATATTAAGAACAACTATTTTTCCATATTTTAAAACATCCTCAAAACCTAAAAAGTTAAGTTTTTCCTTAGGAGGAGAGAAGGTAGAAAAAACATCATAATCAGAAATAAAAGTATTTGTTATTCTTGTAATTTCAGAAATTAAAATTCCTTTTGTTCTTGAATCTAAACTTTCAAATTCTTTTTGAAAAAAATTTAGGCATTCATTTAATTCATATACTTGTTTTGAATTTAATTTAGAAGCAATAAAAAGTTCTTTTAATATTTTTACTTTTTCTTTGTAATAATCAGGAATTGTAATTAATTTATGCAATTCAGAGAAAGTAACATAATTATTGTTATATAATCTACACAATTTAATTGCCTCAGCTAAAATTTGCTCAACCTTATCAAGCCAATAAGATTCAGAATTGTTTTCTGAAAATAATGTTAAGATTGTTTTTATTCTATTGGCAAGTACAATGGGTTTTAAATTTGGCTTATGTAAAGGATTATAAAAATTATTAGAATTTAAACCAATAATAATTACATCTTTTTCTAAATTATATAAATTTGCATATTTTAAAATTTGATTATAATAGTTTCCTTTTACGTCTAAAATAAGCATACCAATTTTATCATTAATATTTTTACTATTATATTTCATTAATTGTTCTGTAAAAGGGTACATAGCTGATGATGTTTTACCAGAGCCAATAGTTCCAGTAATTAAAAAATTTTGATATAGACCGCTTTCAGGAATTAATATATTATTTTTTGAATTTAAATCTTTTCCAATTATTAAATTAAATTTCGAATTATTATAGTTAATATTTTCATTTTTATTATTTTTTTTTAATTTTTTAGAAAAAATATTTAGAAAAAATTTATTAAATAAAAAACATGAAAAAATAATATTAGAAAAAATATATGTAAAGATAAAAGTTATTTTCATATATTTCCAAAGTAGTGGATTTTTAGTGCAAATATCAAAGGGATGTATACCATATGTTATAATAATTTCATTTGAAAAATAAATGGGATAAAAAATATGAAAACAAATTAAACAAGAAATAAATACAAAAATAATACAAAAAAATATTTTATATTTTAAAATTTTGAAACCTCCTTTTTAATTTTTAATTTTGAACCTTGAAGAGTATGTAAAATTTTCACTTCGAAAAAAGTATATAATGAATATAAAGTGATAAAAAGATTAATAATAAATATGATAAAGAATAAATCGATAAATCTAAAAATAATATCACCGCCTTACTAGACATAAAATATACAACAATTTTTTTAATTTGTCTATACTTTTTATAAAAAATGTGATAAAATTTTAAAAAATATACAAGGAGGAAATATAATGAAATTTGATAAAGATACAACAATTGGTGAAATTTTAGAAAAAGCACCAGAAAAAGCAGAAATTTTACTAGAAATAGGAATGCATTGTTTAGGATGTCCAGCATCACAAATGGAAACATTAGAAGAAGCATGTGACGTTCATGGGATAGATGTAGAAGAAGTAATCGCAAAATTAAATGCTTAAGCATGATAAAAAATGCCAATACATTTGTAAAAAATGTCGAAAAATAAAAAAATAGAAAAAAATTTAAAAAATTTTAACAAATGTATTGACATATTAAAAAAAGTATAGTATTATATAAAAGCGTTCCGAGTTAGTGTTGGAACATTGGTGATGGGCTATTAGCTCAGGTGGTAGAGCACTTGACTTTTAATCAAGTTGTCCCGCGTTCGAGTCGCGGATAGCTCACCAAAAGAACTAAATAATTGAAGAAATTATTTAGTTCTTTGTATATATGGCCCCTTGGTCAAGCGGTTAAGACATCGCCCTTTCACGGCGGAGACAT
>CAYQBQ010000056.1:0-6544 GCA_964415805.1 uncultured Clostridium sp. | reverse complement strand
CACCAGACTTTGACTCTGGCATGCGCTAGTTCGAATCTAGCCAGTCCAGCCAAAATTTAGAATATCAACAATTATAAAATTGATATTCTTTTTTTATCTATAAAGTAAATAAAATACCTTTTAAATTGATAATGTAAATAATAAATATTTGTATTGCCAATTTAAAAAAAATATGATACCATTTGATTATAAAAATACGGAGGTAAAGAGATATGGGTGAAAATAAAAAAAATATTGAAATTGTTAATGGTGATGGTTCAAATTTAGAAATTTCTCATGTATATGACCATTTAAATACAGGCAAACCAAAATGTAATGAAGAAAAACCAAAAAACATAATAATACCAAAATCTCATGAAAAACCAGAAAAAGAAATTGACAAAAAAAATAAAAAATAAACACAAAAAAATGTTCGAAAAAACTATTGACAATTTAAAAACGAAAATATATAATAAGACCAAACAAAAAATCGTAGATAATTTGTTCTATGAAATTTTAGGAGGTCTTTTTTTATGATATCAACATTACACATAAAAAATATAGGTATAATAGATGATTTGAGTATAGATTTAAACGAAGGGTTAAATGTATTAACAGGTGAGACAGGAGCCGGAAAAACATTAATAATAGATTCATTAGAAATTATATCAGGTGGAAGATTTTCAAAAGAAATGATAAGAAAAGGCGAAACAAATTCATTTGTAGAAATTTGCATGTATGAGCCAGAAAACGAAAATTCAATAGATGGAAATATAATTGTGTCTAGAGAAATAAATAGCAATGGTAAAAATATGTGCAAAATAAATGGAAGAATGGTAACTGTAAATGAATTAAAAAATTTTATGAATAAGTTTATTGAAATACATGGACAAAATGATAATCAAAGTTTATTAGATAACAAATATCATTTGAAATATTTAGATGGATATATAGGAGAAGAATTATCAAATATAAAAAAAGAATATAAAGAAAAATATAAAAAATATATAGATATAAAAAAAGAATTAAAAGCAAATTATGGAGACGAAAAAGAAAGAGAAAGAAAGTTAGATTTATTAAGATATCAAGTAAACGAAATAGAAGAAGCAAATTTAAAAGAAAATGAAGAAGAAAAATTAGAAGAAAAAAGAAAAATAATGCTAAATTCAGAAAAAATATCAAAAAATTTAAGTGAAGCAGACATAGCAATTGGAGAAAATAGCATAGATAGCTTAAATACAGCAATAAGAGCATTAGAAAAAATAGAAAATATAGATAATGTATATGAAAAAATATCAAGTAATTTGAAAAATATTTATTATGAATTACAAGAAATTTCAAGAGATATATCAAGTTATAAAGATGATATTTATTTCGACGAAAATGAAAGAAACGAAGTTGAAGAAAGGCTTGATTTAATATACTCACTAAAAAGAAAATATGGAAATGATATAAAAGAAATAATTAATTATAAAAATGAGATACAAAATGAAATTGAACATATAGAAAACTTAGATGAATATAACAATAAATTAAAGAAAGAGCTAAAACAAATAAAATACGAAATGATAAATTTAGCTCAAAAAATGAGCAAACTAAGAAATGAATATGGAAAAAATTTAAGTGAAAATATAAATGAAGTTCTAGAAGAATTAGAAATGAAAAATGCTAAAATTAATATACATGTAGATTATAATGAAGAAGAATTGTTTGAAAATGGTAAAGATGAAGTAGAATTTTTTATAAGAACTAACCTAGGAGAAGACGAAAAGCCATTATCAAAAATTGCTTCAGGTGGAGAAATGTCAAGAATAATGCTAGCAATTAAAAAAGTATTAGCAGATACAGACAAAATGCCAGTTTTAATTTTTGACGAAATAGACACAGGAATTAGTGGTAAAGTAGCAGGAGCAGTTGCAGAAAAATTAAATGAAATTTCTAAAAATCATCAAGTTTTATGTATTTCGCATTTACCAAGTATTGCAGCAATAGCTGATTACAATTATTTTATTAGTAAAAAAGTAGTTAATGAAAGAACTAATACTAATATAAGATTATTAAACGAAAAGGAAACTTTAGAAGAAATTGCTCGTATTTCTTCTGGGGAAATAAATGAAACTACCATTCAATATGCAATGCAGTTGAGAAATAAAAAAGTAAGTTAATATGTATAAATATGGAAAAAATGGTTAAAATAACAAAAAGATAAATTGAAAGGATGAAGATTTATGAAAGATTATTTAGCCATAAAAAACATAGAAGCATTAGAGGTTTTAGACTCAAGAGGGAACCCAACAGTACAAGTAGAAGTAGTAACAGAAGGAGGATTTTCAGGAGTAGCACTAGTTCCATCAGGAGCATCAACAGGAAGTTTTGAAGCAGTAGAATTAAGAGATGGAGACAAATCAAGATACTTAGGAAAAGGAGTAAGCAAAGCAGTAGAAAATGTAAACAAAAAAATAGCAAAAAAAATAATAGACATGAATGTATATGACCAAAGAAATATAGATAGAACATTAGTAGAACTAGATGATACACTAAACAAATCGAATTTAGGAGCAAATGCTACACTTGGAGTATCATTAGCAGTAGCAAAAGCTGCAGCAAACTCATTAGGAATGGAATTATACAATTATATAGGGGGAATAAATGCAAAAGAACTGCCAGTTCCAATGATGAACATTTTAAATGGTGGAAAACATTCAGATAACAATATTAATATACAAGAATTTATGATAGTACCAGTAGGAAGCATCACATTTGCAGAAAGATTAAAACGAGGAGTTGAGGTATATCACACATTAAAAAAAGTTTTAAAAGAAAAAGGACATTCAGTAGGAGTCGGTGATGAAGGAGGTTTTGCACCAAATTTAAAAGATGAAGAAGAAGCTTTAGAATCAATTATGGAAGCAATAAAAAAAGCTGGATATGAACCAGGAAAAGATATATGTTTAGCATTAGATATAGCAAGTACAGAAATGTATGATGAAGCTAAAAAAACAGGAAGAGATGGATATTATTTTTGGAAAACAGATGTGTATAAAACAAAACAAGAAATGATAGAATACATTATAGGACTAACAGAAAAATATCCTATCATATCAATAGAAGATGGTTTAGCAGAAGAGGATTGGGAATCATGGAAAGAACTAACACAAAAAATAGGCAATAATATTCAATTAGTAGGTGATGACTTATTTGTAACAATTATAAAAAGATTACAAAGAGGAATCAAAGAAAATAGAGCAAATGCAATATTAATAAAACCAAATCAAATTGGAACTTTAACAGAGACATTAGATACAATACCAGAAGCAAAAGAAAACGGATATAAAACCATAATTTCTCATAGATCAGGAGAAACAGAAGATACAACTATTGCAGATTTAGCAGTGGCTGTAAATGCTGGACAAATAAAAACAGGAGCACCTTGTAGAACTGATAGAGTTGCTAAATATAACAGACTTTTGAATATAGAAAATCAATTGAGAAATGAGTAATAAGAAGAGTAGACTATTCTACTCTTCTTTGAGTTCTTTCAGAATTTCCACTTGTAGTGTTACACATCTTTTCATACTCTTTACACTTAATCTTATAATCCATTTGCATGCACATATATCTATAATATAAATAAGCCTGTTCATACTGAGCCATAGGATTAAACATTGGATCACGATAAATATCATTCATATCAGGAGAAGGACCCCCTTGCATTTGCTGAAACATAGAAAAATCCATAAAAGGCGGCATATTATTAAAATCTTTATCCATAAAATCAACTCCAATCATATAATAAAATATATTCAAGAAATAAAATAAATATTCTATAAAAACTGTTTTTTCCTCCGTCCCCAAATTCAGTTATAAATTAAAATTAAAAAAAGAAAAAACATTAATAAGTACAAACGTATAAAAAGCCGCTAAAATTCCATGCAATAATTTACCATAAAAATAAGGCTTAATTGATAAATCGGTTTTTGAAGTAATGCTCCATACTTGAAGAAGCACAGATAAACCTCCACATCCAAGCAAAAAAGCAGTAATAATAATATTAACAGAAATATGCTTGATATTAATACTGGAAATAAAACTAATACCATTAGTAATTTCAAGCAATCCAGTAACAATTCCGTAAATAAAAGAACTATCAAGATGTAAAAAATTAAAAGTAGGTGTAAGCAATACAACTAAACTATTCAAGATACCACTGGCCCTTAAAATAGAGATTATACTAGAAAATATAACAACAAATCCACCAATCATTAAAATAGTAGAAATACTATTAGAAATACTTTTTCCTAAAACTTCACCCAAATTAGAAAATGTAACATTTTTATATTTTTTATAATTTGAATTTTTATTTCCAACAACATATTTAGGACTAGATGAATTAATCTTCCAAAATCTAAAAATAATTCCAACAGTTATACAAGCTAAAATATGAGTAATTAATAATAATAATCCGATAGTTGAATTCCCAAACATGCTAATACCAACTGTTCCAATTATAAATAAGGGACCAGAATTATTAGTAAAACTTAATAATCTTTCACATTCTTCTTTTGAACAAATATTATTTTCTCTAAAATTGCATGCGATTTTAGCACCAACAGGATAACCACTAATTAGTCCCATAATAAAAGCAAAAGCTCCTTCACCTCTAATATTAAATAAAGGTTTCATTATTTTATTTAAAAATCTACCTATACTATTTACAAAATTAGTATTCATTAAAAGTTCAGTTGCAACAAAAAATGGAAAAAGTGATGGTACAACAGAGTTAGCCCATAAAGATAATCCTTTTTTTATTGCGGGTAAATTGCTGCTAGAAAATAATAGTAGACTTGCTCCGAATACCAAAAAAATCAAAGCAAATATATTTCTTTTTATTTTTAAAATAAAAAAATGACATTTTGTAAACATATAATCACCATATTAAAATATATGTATAAAATTTAATAAAATGTGTAAATAATAAAATAAAAAAGAGTTTTAAAAATATATAATTGGAAATAATAAAACAGATATATATTATTAGCATTTTATTTTTTGACAATTTTTGCAAAAAATATTGAAAAATGCTATTTGATTGTGATATAATAAAAATCGGTTTTAAATAAGGGAGGAATAAAAATGAAATCATTAAGAAAAACAAAAATAGTAGGAACAATAGGACCAGCCAGTGAAAATAAATTAGAAGAATTATTTGCTGCTGGATTAAACGTAACAAGAGTTAACTATTCACACGGAAGTTGGGATGAACAATCAGAAAAAACAGAAACTATATGCAAATTAAGAAAAGAATTGGATATACCAGTTGCTTTACTTTTAGATATGAAAGGTCCTGAAATAAGAACAGGAATGTTATACACAGGAAAAAATAAAAAAATAGAATTAAAAGACGGACAAAAATTTACATTAGTAAATGAAGATATTGAAGGAAACGAAGAAAAAGTTTCTGTAACATATAAAGAATTATATAAAGATGTTGAACCAGGAACAAAAATATTAATAGACGATGGAGCAATTGAATTAAAAGTTGATGAAGTTGTAGGAAAAGACATAGTTTGTACTGTAGTTCATGGAAATGGATTAGGAAGTAGAAAAACAATGAACTTACCTGGAACAGTAATCAGATTACCAGGTTTAGCTGAAAAAGATATAGCAGACTTAAAAACAGCTTGTGAACATGATTATGACTTTGTTGCAATTTCATTTGCAAGAAACTTAGACGATGTTAGACAAGTAAGAAAAGTATTAGATGAAAATGGTGGAAAAGACATACAAATAATAACAAAAATTGAAAATGTTGAAGGTATATCAAATTTAGATGATATATTAAAGGAAGCTGACGGACAAATGATAGCTAGAGGAGATATGGCTACCGAAACAGACTTTACAGAACCACCTGTAATGCAAAAGAAAATAATAAAAATATCTAACGAACTTTGTAAACCAGCTATAACAGCTACACAAATGTTAGAATCAATGACACATCAACCATTACCAACAAGAGCAGAAGCTAGTGACGTTGCAAATGCTATATATGACAGAACAAGTGCTATAATGTTATCTGGAGAATGTGCTCAAGGTGATTACCCAGTAGAATGTGTTCAAACAATGGATAAAATAGCAAAAAGAGTTGAACCAACAATCAATTATTGGAAGAGATTTAACGAAAATGACAATATAGAATTAGAAGATTTAGAATCAAACATTTCATATTCAGCATGCGTAATTGCTAAAAACATAAAAGCAGATGCAATTGTATGCTACACAAACTCAGGAAATTCAGCTAGAAGATTAGCTGTAACAGATAATAGAAGAACATTCAATCAATTAGCATTAGCTTGGAATGTAACACCAGTTTTAGTTGAAAAACAAGAAACTATAGATAAGACAATAGAAGCAGGGCTTAAAAAATTACAAGATAAAGAAATATTAGAAAAAGGAGATACTGTTGTACTATCTAGTGGATCTAAAATGTTAGAAAACAGCACAGAAAGCAAAATAATTGGTGGAGTTGTAAGAATTTAATTTTAAATATTTATAGAAGGACTTTTTA
>CAYQBQ010000055.1:0-6640 GCA_964415805.1 uncultured Clostridium sp. | reverse complement strand
GAATTAGGATATCCAGGAACATAAGACCAATTTAAAAAAAGCTTTAATAAAAAGAATAGTATAACAATTATAGCGGCACCAACTGGAGCAGGAAAAACAACAACATTATATAGTATAGTGGATTATTTGAATTCACCTGAAATAAACATTACAACAATTGAAGACCCAGTTGAAATAAGAATTGATGGATTAAATCAAATAGAAATTGGAAACAAATCAACATTTTCAGGAGCATTAAGAACAGTTTTAAGGCAAGACCCTGATTTAATCCTACTTGGTGAAATTCGTGACCAAGAAACTGCTGAAATAGCTATACAAGCTGGACAAACAGGACATTATGTTTTATCTACAATACATACAATAGACTCAATAGAAGTTGTAAATAGATTAAGAAAAATGGGAGTATCAAATTACGATATATCAAGTACATTAGCAACAGCAGTATCACAAAGATTAGTAAGAAGAATTTGCCCAGAATGTAGAATAGAAAGAGAATATACAAATGAAGAAAAAGAAATAATGTCTAAAATTGCATCAAAATATGGAGAAGAAATAAATTTTGATAATCTAAAAACATATGATGCTGTTGGATGTAAAAAATGTAACAATATTGGATATTACGGAAGGATAGGTATATTTGAAACGTTAGATATAACTGATGAAATAAAAGAACTTATCGTAAGAGGAGCTTCAACAATTGAAATAAGAAACAAAGCGTTAGAACAAAACTATAAACCATTAGTTATTGATGGAATACACAAAATACTACATGGTGATACAACTTTAGAAGAACTAAATAGACAATTAATTTTATATTAACAAAAGAGGGAGGATGTTTGCCATGAATATGGACAAAATTTTAGATATAGCTATCGAAAAAGATGCATCAGACGTACATTTGATAGTAGAGAATAAACCAATGCTTAGAATCTCAAGAGAGTTAGTACCAATAGATGAGATGGAAGTTTTAACAGTAGAAGATATGAATGAAATGTATGATTACCTTGTTAGAGGAAATATAGATAAAGATGAGGTATTTAATACAACAAGAAAATTAGATACATCATATGAATATAAAGGTATTCGTTTAAGGGTAAATATATCATTGTCAAATGATGTACCATTATGTACATTAAGACTTATAAAAAGCACACTGCCACCTTATGAATCATTAGGATTACCAGATATAATAAGAAGAATGACATATCAACCACAAGGATTAATTCTTGTAACAGGAAAAACTAACTCTGGTAAAACTACAACTCTAAATGCTGTAATAAATGAAATAAACGAAACACAAAACAAAAAAATATTAACTCTAGAAAATCCAGTAGAATACAAACATCATTCAAAAAAATCTTTGATAGTACAAAAAGAAATAGGAAAAGGAAGAGATTCATTAACTTTTAGTGATGGTGTAAAAAACTCATTAAGAGAAGATTGCGATATCTTAGTAATAGGAGAAATTAGAGATAAAGTAACAATGGAAGCTGCTATTGAAATGGCCGAATCAGGACACTTAGTAATAGGAACATTACATACAAAATCTTGTGCAGAAACAATAGATAGAATGATAAATTTCTATGAAGTAAGAGATCAAGCAAGTGTAAAATATTTATTGTCATCATTGTTGAAATTAGTAGTATCACAAAGATTATTAAAAGGAAAAAGTGGAGATTTAGTATTGGTACCTGAGGTCATGGTTGTAGATAATATTGTTTCGGGAATAATTAGAAAAGATAAAATAAGTGTATCTGAAATAGAAGATGCAATTCAAAGTTCAGATAAAGGAAGTATAGGATTAATAAATTCAATAGCAAAATTATTTGTTGAGGATAAAATAACATTAGACCAAGCTAAAGCTCAAATAGAAGAAAAAAATATTGAGATACTAAATAGAACTATAATGCAAATGAAAATAAGAAGAGATAGTAACAGACAATAAAATAGGAGGTGGTTAATAATGCCTACATACATGTATAAAGCAGCAACTAGTTCTGGGTTAATTGTAAGAAATAGAGTAGAAGCATCCAGCAAACAAAACTTATTAAGAACGCTAAAAGATAACGACTTAATGCCAATTACCATAGAACAAATTTCGTATTCAGCTAAAAAGAAAAAGGCTAAAAAGAAAAATATAAAAGACATAGAAGAAATAATGAAAAATGTAAATACAACACAAATAAATACTAAAAAAACATCAACAACAAAAGAAAAAATAAATATGTATTTGTCAAAAACAGAGAGAATAACAAGTAGAGATTTGGTTATATTTACACAAAACTTTTATTTATTAAAAAAAGCAAATTTTAATAATATTCATGCACTTAAAACTATAATGGAGAGTACAGAAAATCTTACATTTAGAGGAATCATAGAAGATATTTTAGCAGGTGTTGAATCTGGTGAAAATATGTATACAACAATGGAATACTACTCAGATGTATTTCCATTTATATATATAAATATGATTAAAGTAGGAGAATTATCTGGTTCACTTACAAATTCACTTGAACAAGCAGTAACATATTTAGACTCAACAGAGGCATTAAACAAGAAAATACGAGGAATATTAATACCAAATTTAGTTCAATTTATTGCATTAATAGTAATGTTAATTGTTGGTACATTAGTAGCAATACCAGCAATCCAAAATGTATATGATGCATTTGATTCGAATGCAAAATTGCCTGCAATAACAATATGGTTCCAAGGCGTAGTTAATTGGATTGTAGCATATTGGTATATACCAGTAACAATTATATTAGCAATAGTAGGAGCAATAATATTTTATATTAACACACCAAAAGGCAAATATAGTTTTGATTATTTCAAATACAAGATGCCAATATTTGGACAATTAACATTTGCATTAGATTTTTCAAGGTTAATGAAGGCAATGCTTCTAAACTTGAATAATGGAATGAGAATACAAGAAGCAATTGAAGTAAGTAAAAATGTTATTCAAAACTACGTTATGCTATCTCTTATTGAAACTTCACTAAATAATATAATCATAGGAGATTCATGGATAGAACCATTTGAAAAATCTGGATTAGCTAAACCTATGATAACGGAAATGTTGAAAATAGGTATGCAAACAGACTTAGCAGAAATGATGGAAAAACTAGTTGAATATATGGAAATAGATATAGATAATATAATGCAAAAAATAGTTAAGGTTCTACCCGAAGTTGTGTACATGATTGTAGGAATTGTTTTGATTTTCTTTGTATTAGTAGTATTAGCACCATGTATCGAGGTTTACATGGGAGGATGGCTATTTGATGCAGCTGGAGTATAAAAAAAGGGATTAAGGGGCCAGGACTCAAAATCCCTCTTTTGGGAGAATAAATATGAAAATAGGAATTGATTTAGGCGGAAGCCATATTGCAATAGGCGTAATAAATAATGATGGATTTATAGTCGAGAAAGTAGAAAAAAGACTTTTATCAAAAGAAAAGAAAAATATAAAAACAGCAATAGAAAGCTATATAATAGAAAATGTAAAAGAATTAAATAAAAAATATAAAATTACAGAAATGGGAATAGCAGTACCGGGAACAATATGTGGAACAGAAATACTAAAATCTGTAAACTTAAATGTTAAAAATTATAATCTAGTGGAAAATCTAGAAAAAGAAATAGATCTACCAATTAAAATTAGAAATGATGCGAAATGTGCAGCAATTGCTGAAAGTAAAATGGGAGCTCTAAAAAACTATAAAAGAAGTATATTTTTAACATTAGGAACAGGAATAGGTGGAGCTGTCATTATTAACGGAAAACTACTCGATACAGGAGATCTACCAGGTTGTGAATTTGGACATATGATAATTCAAAAATCTGGCATAAAATGCAATTGTGGTAAAAGTGGATGTTTTGAAAAATATGCATCTATGAAAGCACTAAAAAATAATCTAAGAAATTCATTAGGATTAGATGAAAATACAAGAGGACAAGAATTGCTAGATATGATTAGAAAAAATGGAGAGAACATAAAAATAAAAAAAATAGTTGATGAATATATTGAGTATTTAAGTATAGGTATCTCAAATTTAATAAATATTTTTGAACCAGAAGCAATTGGAATTGGAGGTAGTTTTGTATACTTTGCTGATGTTTTATTGGAAAAATTAAAAAATAATATACAAAATAAACAATATTTATTTAATAATAGAAAAGAATTAATAATAGTACCAGCAGCACTTGGAAATGATGCAGGTATTATAGGAAGTTGTCAATAAGGACGCTCTTTTAAGATAGAGGGCGTCCACTCTAACCTAAAAGGAGAAAAGTTATGGATATTAATAATAAAAAAGCAACAAGACAAAGTTATGGAGAAGCTCTACTTGAGATGGGTAAAAAAAATGAAAACATTGTTGTATTTGATGCAGATTTATCAGCAGCTACTAAAACAAATTTGTTTGCAAAAGAATTTCCAAATAGATTTTTTGATATGGGAATTGCTGAACAAAATATGATATCAACAGCAGCGGGAATGGCGACATGTGGGAAGATTCCATATGCAAGCACATTTGCTACTTTTGCAGCAGGAAGAGCTTATGACCAAATAAGAAATAGTGTATGTTATCCAAATTTAAATGTTAAAATTTGTGCAACACATGCAGGAGTAACAGTTGGAGAAGATGGGGCCACACATCAAATGATAGAAGATATTTCTTTAATGAGAACATTACCTAATATGACAGTCATATCTACATCTGATGATGTAGAAACTAAATGGGCTGTAAAAGAGATAAGTAAAATAGAAGGACCAGTATATTTAAGATTGTCAAGACTTTCAACACCTGTTATATATGATGAAAGACAAAAATTTGAAATAGGTAAAGCTATTCAAATTGGAGATGGTACAGATGGTACGATTTTTGCGACAGGTGTAACAGTTTCAGAGGCTTTGAAAGCTCAAAAAAGTTTAAAAGAAAAAGACATAAATGTTAGAGTTGTTGATATTCATACGATAAAACCAATTGATAAAGAAATGATTATAAAATGTGCAAAAGAAACGAAAAAATTAATATCAATAGAAGACCATAATATTATCGGTGGATTGGGTTCTGCGATTTCCGAAGTTTTAACTGAAGATTATCCTACAAAATTGATAAGAATGGGAATAAATGATACTTTTGGAAAATCAGGTAAAGCTGAAGAGCTTATGGAATATTTTGGTATTACTGAAGAATATATAGAAAAGTTATTTGTTACAGGTAAAAAATAATTATATAGAGGTGATGAAAATGAAAAATAAGAAAATAGCTATAATATTAATTATACTGATATTATTATTAATGATTTTATCAACATTATATATTAAATTAAATTCTCAAGTTGTAAAAAATATAAAACCTGAAATTATGGAAAATAATTTTAAAGCTACTTATGAAATAGAAAATTCAAATGATACAAATTCTGTAGTGAAACTATTATTTGAAAGTGGTATAGGAATTGAAAAAATAGTATATCCTGAAGATACAAAACAGTTGAATTGTAATGGAAAAAAACAGGTTGCAATTGATTATAATACTGAAAATAACAAAACATATCAGTTTAAAATAAAGGAAATAGGAAAAGAAGAACAAAATTATAAATTAGTAGTAACTGGAAAATCACAAATTATAGAAACACAAAAATCAAAATATCCAATAGTTACATCAGATGGTGTAGAATTAAGCAGAAATGTAGATATTGATTATCAATATAATGAAAATTGTAAAAACTATTATAGCTTAGATGGTGGACAAACATGGGAAGAATATATTGAAACAATTAAATTTGTAGCTGATGGAAACATAAAAATAAAAACAGAAACAGAAAACAATATAATAACTCCAATAGAAACAAAAGATATAAAAATAGAATTAGCAAATGATGCTATAGGAATGTTAGCTTATGATAATAATAGATCAACATATTATAATATAAAAAGTGGAAGTAAATGTTATATGCATATAAGTGATGAAATGATAGGAAATAATGTAAAAATGTATTTGAAAAAAAATGGAACTGAAGCAATAACATTAGAGTTTTATGATTCTAATTCAGAATGTATAAGTAGTTTACAGTTATTGCCATATTCTATAACAGGTACAAGAGTATGGGATTCAAGTGTTACTATTCCTGAAAATGCAGTAAGTTTTAGTTTAAAAATTGCTACATGGAATACTGCAGGAATGTATATATATGAAATTGGATTATAAATGATTTTCATCTAAAATATTAGATAAAAATGTTTAATATTTTAGATGTATTTTTTTGGTCAAAAATTGTTAAAAATTTCTAGTGAATTTTTGATGAAAAGTATTGCAAAAATTAATGATTATTGGTATGATTTAAAAGAAAAAGAATAAACAATTTTAATGTAAGATTATGGCAAAAAATAAGAGTTAATATCAAAAAAATATAAAATTATAAAATTTTGAATGTCGATGAACGAGCGAAGCAAGAGAAAGGGAAGAAATAAAAATGATAGAATTTAGAAATGTATCAAAAACATATGACACAGGAACAAAAGCAGTAAAAAATGCTAATTTTGTAATAGATAAAGGAGAATTTGCATTTTTAGTTGGAACATCAGGAAGCGGAAAATCAACACTAATAAAATTAATATTAAAAGAAGAAG
>CAYQBQ010000054.1:0-7110 GCA_964415805.1 uncultured Clostridium sp. | reverse complement strand
AGTAGGACAAATGAAAAAACTAGATGGAAAAAAGGTAAGAATATTAGGATTTAATCATGATGATTTAACAGATACTGGAGCATATGAAGGTACAAATACAAAAGCTGGAATAAGTTTTGAGTATGTAGATTTTATAGATGTATCAGGAACAGGAGCTGGAACAGTAAGGGCACAAATGAATAGCACAAATACAAGTAAAGGAGGTTGGGAAGCATGTGCGTTAAGAGATACTTTAAATGGAACTGTGTATAATTCATTAAGTACTAATATTAAAGACAAAATAAAAGCAGTTAATAAAAAGTATATAGCAGATTATTCTAGTGAAACAGAATCAACATGTTCTGATAAATTATGGTTATTATCATGTGGAGAAATATGGAACAGTGGATATAATGGAGGAAATACAAGAGGATATTCAAGAAATACAGAAGGAAATCAGTATAAGTATTACAAATTAGGAACACAAGTATATAATTCTAGTTCTGATTATACAAAAAAACCAAATGCAAGCTATTCAGACGGGTGGTGGCTTCGTTCGCCTTATTACGACCCTATCCGCGATTTCTGCGGTGTGAGCTCTAACGGCTATTGCGGCTATAACTATGCTAGCTACTCTTTTGGGGTTGCCCCTGGCTTTTCAATCTAGTATCATTATGTAAAGCAATATAAAGATATAGATGATTTTGAAAAAATAAAATACCAAAATAAATAAAATTATCAGCCCTCTGAAAAGAGGGCTTTGCAAA
Organism: uncultured Clostridium sp.; assembly: GCA_964415805.1. Classification (GTDB taxonomy): domain Bacteria; phylum Bacillota; class Clostridia; order TANB77; family CAG-508; genus CAG-269. Next base: position 6,364 of record CAYQBQ010000054.1, on the reverse strand, counting down.
AGGAGGAATAATAGTTTGTCAGTATATGTGAGTAAAAGAAATGAAAGTAAAGTAGAATTTCTTGAAACAGCAAAAAAATTATCAGCTCATACATTAACATATTGCTTAAAAGCACCCAAAAGATTAACATTTTTCTTAACCAAAGATATTTGTGCACTTGCTAGAAGAGTATATTATGAGGCAAATACTGCAAATTGAATATTACCACGAAATAAAATAGAAGCACAAAATAGAAGAACCCATTTTCAATTAGCTTTGTCAGCATGTGAAAATATGGAAATACCATTGGCAGAATTAAAAGCAAGGCTAAATTTAAATCCAGATGAAACAAAAAAATGGAGTGAATTTGCTTTCAAAGAATGGGGAAGATTACTGATGGAAGAACAAAGATTGTTAAAAAATATAATGAGGTCGGATTTAGAAAGATATAAAGATTTGTAAAATATATAAAATTAATAGGTCAAGTTCTGTTATATTTGTCGAGCCCTACTGTTGTGTGGGTTGTGCTCTGGTGGTGGCTTCGTTCGCCTAATTACAACAATAGCAACAATTTCTGCAATGTGAACTCTGACGGCAATTGCAACAATAACAATGCTAGCAACTCTGGTGGGGTTGCCCCTGGATTTCACAAAATATAAGTTAGACCAAGTAACTTAAAAAAGTGAAGCAATACTTTTGTGAAAGGAGAGCTTGTTCCTGAGTTTTTGAAAAAAACCAAAAAAAATCTTCGATGTAGATGGCTGGACGCTGCTTGCATGGTTGATAATGTATATCAATTTCATAGCCAGTTCTACTTCGCGATAAGTACGGAGGTTAATAAAATATGACAAGTGAGGAAAGACATGAGGCAAGATATCAAAGAAGGAAAAAAATAAGAGAAGAAAAAAGAAAACAAAAAAGTAAAGAATGTGGTTCATATGAAGAGGTTTTTTCGTATGAACATTTATATAATTCAGGTAAAAAATGTATAAGAGGAGTTTCTTGGAAGGCTTCAATACAAAATTATGCAAGAAAGAGATTATCAAATACATATAAAATTTATGATAAATTAAAAAAAAGTAAATTTGAATTTTCTAAACCATTTATATTTTTTATAAATGAAAGAGGAAAGACTAGGAAAATTCAAGCACAAAAAATAGAAGAAAGAATAGTACAAAGAACATTATGTGATTATGTTATTGTTCCAACATATGATAGAACATTTATATATGATAATGCAGCAAACAGATTAGGAAAGGGAATAACTCATACATTAAATAGAGTTAATTGTCATATGCAAAGACATTTTAGAAAATATGGATTGGAAGGTTATATTGTGACCTGTGATTTTAGTGATTTTTTTAATAGTGCTTCACATGATGTAGTATATAAAGAAAATGAAAAAAGAATATTTGACCAAAAAGTAAAAAATATAGCTAATAAATGTATGGAAATATATGGAGAAAAAAGCTTTGGTTTAGGAGCACATACTTCACAAATATATACAAATATTACAGTTTCTCCATTAGACCATTATATGAAAGATAAATTAAAAATAAAAGAATATGGAAGATATGTTGATGATTTTTATTTTTTTACTAAAAATAAAGAAGAAGCAATAAGATTATTAGAAAAAGTACGAGAAAAAGTTAAAGAATTAGGATTGAAATTAAATGAAAAGAAAACAAAGATACAAAAATTTTCATCTGGTTTTAAATTTTTGAAAACAAAATTTTTTTGTACTGAAACAGGAAAAGTGATAAGAAAACTTAACAGAAAATCAGTCTCAAGAATTAAGAAAAAAATGAAGAAATTTAAAGAATGGATAATTCAAGGAAAATTTTCCAAAGATCAAGCAATGAATGCATATTATAGTTGGAGAGGTTATGCAAAACATTGCAATTGCTATAAAGTTATACAAAAAATGGATCAATATGTTAAAGAAAATTTTATTCTGTACAAAGATCTGATGGAGATGGAGAAATAAGTGTTAAAGAAGATGGAAGTGTAAAATATTATAATACATTTAATTTAAAATTCAATTTGGTACTTGCTTCTTTTCCTATCAATAACTGATTGTATAACTATTAATTTTACTATGACATTATCAAAAATTAATTACATTGTAATAATGTTAGTGTCAAGAAGTTTCGGAAAATAATCCAATAATATAATAAGTTTTATGAAACATAAAGATAAGATAAAATATCTTTATGTTTCATTTTCTATGATATCATTAAGTGAAATATCATGAGAAATACTATTTAATATAGTATAAGTACCGGTTTTTAAACCATTATTTAAAACAGGAATATTATGAAGTTTATCTTGTGTAAATAATTCATAATCATATTATCAATAACAATCATATGCATTTCTAATAAATTATATTTATACATTGACAATGAAAAAAGATTCAATGAATTTGAAAAGAGACAATACATTGAAACAGAAGGAACATTATCATATATTGAAGAAGATAATTATTCCAAAGTAGAAAACATGGAATATATAACTCAAGACGAAATTGGTGTAAAAATTGATTCAATTTGTATAGCAGATGATACATTTAAAACAAATATTAATTTTAAATTTAATAAAGAAATCAATTATGAAACTTTTTCATTCGGATATGCTGTATATGATGAAAATAACAATATTTATGCAATCTCTTCAAGAATGCACATAGGTGAAAACGAAAAATATGACTATGATTCAATGTTTATGGTTCGTGAACTTGGATTTCATAATGATAAAAATATTTATGACAAATTTTTAGCAGACAGAACAGAACTTAGCAGTATAGAAATAAATGAAAACAATAATATTAAGATTAATCAATTAAAACTAGAAGCAAAAAATGAATTTCCTCTAAGCAAAAAAATTTATATAAAGATATTTGATTTAGGATATTTTAATGCAGATAAAAATACAACTGGAGAAATAAATACACAAAATATAAATTTAACTGACGCAAAATGGTTATTTGAATTCGATATTCCAGATGAGATGAATAATAAAAGAAACAATTCAAATATTAAACTAGAAATGAATAATCAAATTCAAGGTTTAGAAATAACAGATATAACACTTACAGAATCAAAATTAGTTATAAAATTCAATTCAAAAGAATATGTAAATCTTATAAGTGAAGGAAAAGATATGCCATCAAATGAGTTTCGTGAAAAATGTGATGAGATGTTAAATATAACAGATGGAGAAGGCAAAAAATATCAAGACATTGGTGGGGGTACAACAGAAGAAGAAAATGGATTTAAAATAGCTTTTGATGCAACAAAAAATGACCTGTCTAAAAAATTATTTATAAATTTTAAAATTGGTGATAAACAATATAGAAGTGAATTAACAGAGTGTTACAAATAATTTTATTGATAAAACAAATGGAAAATACAGATATGTTTGCTGAAAATGGAGACATGATACCTAATTTAATTAAATATTTAATATATATGTATTCAAATATTACGGAGTAAACTATAGTGAAGACTATGTTTTGAAAAACGTATTTACTAATATTTATTTATGGATTAGTATTTTAGCAACATTAGGAATTGGAAGTAAATATCTAAACTTTAAAAATAAATTTACAGAATATATGTCTAAAAATAATTTTAATATATATATTTTACATTATACAGTAGTATTACTATTAGGATATTTAACTGTAACTTACTTAAAATTACCATTTATATTAAATTACATAATTATTTTAATTGGCACAGTAATAATATTACCCATAATAATAGAAGTTATAAAAAGAATTCCTATTGTAAATAAATTAATACTGGGAATATAGCATAGATATTATAGAAAACTAAAATTTAATTATAAAAAGTCTAAATATAAAATGCAAGAAAATAGCTAAAAATACTACACAAATCAAATAAAATGTGATAAAATAAAAAAGATTTATAAAAAATAGAGATTTTAAAAAATATAAACAAAATAAAGGAGGAATTAAAATGTCAGGACATAGCAAATGGCACAACATACAAGCAAAGAAAGGAAAAGCAGACGCAGCAAGAGGAAAAATCTTTACAAAACTAGGAAGAGAACTATTAATAGCAACAAAAGAAGGAGGACCAGACCCAGCAGGAAACTCAAAATTAAAAGCTGTTATAGCAAAATGTAAAGCAGCAAACATGCCAAATGACACAATAAACAATGCAATCAAAAAAGCATCAACAAGTAACGAAAACTACGAAGAAATAGTATATGAAGGATATGGACCAAACGGAGTTGCAGTAATTGTAGAAGCATCAACAGACAACAAAAACAGAACAGCAGCAGACGTAAGACACGTATTTGACAAAGCTGGTGGAAACTTAGGAACAACAGGATGCGTATCATACATGTTCAACAAAAAAGGAGTAATAGTAATAGAAAAAGCTTCAACAGAAATGTCAGAAGATGATGTAATGATGTTAGCATTAGATGCTGGGGCAGAAGATTTCTCAGCAGACGAAGAAGTATATGAAATAACAACAGAACCTTCAGATTTTACACAAGTAAGTGAAAAATTAGAAGAAGCTGGATTAGAATTCTTAGAAGCAGGTGTTCAAATGGTTCCAACTACAACAGTTCAATTAGACGAAAAAGGTGTAGAAAAAATGGAAAGATTAATAGAAAGACTTGATGAACTTGATGATGTTGCAAACATCTATCATAACTGGGAAGAATAAAGAGGGATTGAGGGGCCACCACATAAAATCCCTCTTTTATTTAATTTTTGTATAAAGTAAACATTTTAAATTTTTTATAAAAAAGAGGGATTTTGTGTGGTGGCCCCTCAATCCCTCATTTAGGAGATATTTATGGGAAAAATACCAGTAGAAAAAAACAAAGAATATATAGTAGAAATAATTGATAATGGATTTGAAGGAGAAGGAATTGCAAAAATAGACAATTTTACAATTTTTATTAATGGTGCAATAAAAGGAGAAAAAGTAAAAATACTAATTGTAAAAGTTTTATCATCACATGCATTTGGAAAAATAATAGAAATATTAGAAAAATCAGATGTAAGACAAGATGTAGACTGTACAACATATAAAAGATGTGGTGGATGCAACATGAGACACATAAAATATGAAGATACACTAAAAATGAAACAAAATGCAGTTCAATCACTAGTAAATAAAACACTAAAAAACAAAATTCAAGTTAAGCCAACACTAGGTATGGAAAATCCATTACATTATAGAAATAAAGCACAATATCCAATAGGAATAAATAAGAACGGAGAGCCTGTAATTGGAGTATTTGCAAATAGAACACACGAAGTGATACCTATGGAAAAATGCTTAATTCAAAATCCAATATCAGAAGAAATAGCAAAAACAGTATTAGAATTTATAAAGAAAAATAAAATTTCAGTATATAATGAAAAAACTGTAAAAGGATTATTTAGACACATTGTAATAAAAGTAGGAATAAAAACAAATGAGGTAATGTGTATATTAGTTATAAATGGCAACAAAATTCCAAAAGAAAATGAATTAGTAGAAATTTTAACACAAAAATATCCTAATATAAAAACAATAATAAAAAACATAAATATAAAAAATACAAATGTCATACTAGGAAAAGAAAATATCAACATATATGGAAACGGTTATATAGAGGATAAATTAGGAAAATACATATTTAAAATATCACCACTTTCATTTTACCAAGTAAACCCAGTACAAGCTGAAAGACTTTACAATATTGGCGTAGAGGCAGCAAAAATAACAAAAAAAGATACAGTATTTGACTTATATTGTGGTATCGGGACAATTTCATTATTTATGGCAAAACATGCTAAAAAAGTGTATGGAGTTGAAATTGTAGAACAGGCAATTAAAGATGCAAAAGAAAATGCAAAAATTAATAATGTTGATAATGCTGAATTTATTGCAGGTGATACGGAAATTGTTTTGGATGACCTAATAAATAACAAAAATATTATTCCGGATGTCGTTATGGTTGACCCTCCAAGAAAAGGGCTTGATAATAAATCTATTGATAATATTTTAAAGATTAAACCTGATAGATTTGTATATATTAGTTGTAATCCTGCTACTTTGGTTAGGGATTTGGCTAAGTTTGAAAAAACTTATGAGGTTAAAGAGATTCAACCAGTAGATATGTTTCCATTTACGGGGCATGTTGAGTGCGTATGTGTTCTTAATTTAAAGGAAAGTACTGAAAAATAAAAAAATTTGAGATGTTACTGACATATCAAAAAAGCACCTAAAAAAGACTTAAAAAATGATATATTTGATAAAAATTTTAAAAAAATAATTATAACGTGGTTAGTAGGAAACATGTTTCCGCATACCACCTTTAAAGACATCAAAATAAAAAATTGGTGTCTTTTTTT
>CAYQBQ010000053.1:5796-7175 GCA_964415805.1 uncultured Clostridium sp. | reverse complement strand
TTTATATGTTTCTATTCTTTAGTTACATTTGAATTATATCATACTCTTTTACATTTTTCTACCTTTTTAACATTTATATTGTTATTATTTTTTATTTACCAAGATTGACTTATGTAAATTGTTATGTTATAACTATATTTAGTAAAATTATATCAAATAAAAAAGGAGGACTTTTTTTGAAGAATTTCAAATTAAAACTCTCAGATTCCGAGGGGAACTTTTGCTATTATGAAGTTATAGCATCCTCTCGTGAATCAGCTTTAAATTTCTCACAAAAAAATTTTAGTAGGAAATTCGGGCATGAAGCTCAAATAATTGAAGAAAGTCAATCAAGTGGTTTTCCAATTATTAAAAAATTACTTTAAAAAAATATAAACTCAATTTCTATAATTGAGTTTATATTTTTTTCATATTTCTTAATCTTCCCAATTTGGAACATATTCTTCCTCATGTTCTCCAAGTTCTTGAATATAGCCATTTTCTAAATTTAATCTATATAGATAATTTTCTATCTCTTCATATTCTTCTTTAGTTAACTTTCTATTAATATCTTCTATTTCTTTTGCTTTATATGTAGGAAAATATTGTGCCATAACACTAACATAAACATCATTCATATTATCATTAATCCACTTTAAAACTCTTCTAGAATTTAAAATATGATTTGGCAAAACTAGATGGCGAATAATCATTCCCTTCTGCATGATACCATCTTCGTCAAAAACAAATTTACCAGTTTGTCTATACATTTCTTTTATTGCACTTGTTGCAATTTCAAAATAATTATCAACTTTTGATAAACGTTTTGCTAATATATCATCTGAATATTTTAAATCTGGCAAATATATATCTATATACCCTTCTAACATTTTTAAAGTTTCGACCTTTTCATACCCATTTGTATTATAAACAATTGGTATTTTAAGGCCTTTTTCTCTTGCAATTTTTATTGCCTCTATTATTTGTGGCACATAACTTGTTGGTGTTACTAAATTAATGTTTTCAACATCTTTTTCTTGTTGTTTTATAAATATTTCTGCTAGTTCTTGTATTGAAATCTCTTTTCCTTTTCCTTGTTGACTAATTTCATAATTTTGGCAGAATACACAATTCATATTGCAATTTGAAAAAAAGACTGTACCTGAGCCTTTTTTTCCACTTATACATGGTTCTTCAAAATTATGTGTTGAATATAGTGCTATTTTTACTGTATCTTTTGACTTACATCTTCCGACTTGTCCATCTAATCTGTTTATTCCACAATTATGTGGACAAATCATACATTTTTCTAACATTTTTATCCTCTCTGAGACAATTGGGACAGTCCAATTTTGTCTCACATTTTTTGTCAAAATTTGTCTTTTACATTATTCGACATT
>CAYQBQ010000053.1:0-5786 GCA_964415805.1 uncultured Clostridium sp. | reverse complement strand
AGACAAAATTGGACTGTCCCAACTGTCTCATTTTACACTTTCTACAAATATTCTTCCTTCTGGACCTTTTATTAGTTTTATGTTTTTTGTTGTGAACTTTTGTATATTTTCTTTTACAACTTCAATAGTTCTTGTTTCCCCTTCATTGCTCTTAATTGTTGCAACTGTTTCTTGATTCAAATTTTTTATATAGATGTCATATACTTCATTTTCATCTTCTATCCCCATTGAATTTTCGTAATCTTCTAAATATTCAACTATTTCTACTTCTTACCCATCTTTAGTTTTGTTTATATTTTTTATATAAAACATATCATCTTGTGTATCTAAACCAATTCCTGTAGTTAAATATTTTCCATAATTTTCATCATAATATATATATTCAGATCCTTCTTTTGGAAATTGTTTTGTAAATTTGTTTCCAAATATCTCTGTTGCTTTTTCTTGTATTTGATTATAATCTAATTCATATTCTTCTAAATTCTTTTTTACAACTTCCCATGTCCACAAATCTGGTGCATCATTAATATTATCAAATTTTGGCAATGCTTCTTCTGTTACTTCTTTCCACATATATATTTTTGATATATATTCTTCTATTTTCTGTACTTCTGAAATAGTTACGTTGTTTTGATTAGCATTTGTTTTATATATATACATTCCAATAAAAATTACTAATAATACACATATTATTGCTAGCAGTTTTTTCATCGGTTCCATCTCCTAGATTATTGTTTAGCCTCTATTTTTTCCTCTACTCCTGTTGCAATTACAGTTACTTGAACTTCATCTTCCATATCTTCATCAATTACAGTTCCAAATATAATGTTTGCATCTTCACTTACTTTCTCATTTATTATAGCAACTGCACTATTTATTTCCATAAGACTTAATTCATTATTTCCTTTTACATTGAATATTACACCTTTTGCTCCATCAATTTTACTTTCTGTCAATGGATTTTCTATAGCTTGTCTTACTGCTTCTTCTACTTTTTTCTCTCCTGATGCTCTACCTATTCCCATATATGCTTTTCCTCTATAGCCCATTGTTGTTTTTATATCAGCAAAATCTATATTGACCTCTCCTACTGATGTTAATAAATCTGTTATACTTGTTATTCCTTGTTCTAGGATATCATCTGCTAGCGAAAATGCATTATTTAATGTTACTTTTGAATCTGTTACTTTTAAGAGATTGTCATTTAACACTACTATTAAATCGTCAACGTTGTTTTTTAATCTTTCTGTTCCTTTTTCCGCTCTTAAACTTCTTGCTTTCCCTTCAAATGAAAATGGTTTTGTTACTATTCCTATTGTTAATATTCCCATTTCTTTTGCTATTTCTGCTACAATTGGTGCTGCACCTGTTCCAGTTCCACCACCCATTCCAGCTGTTATGAATACTAAGTCTGCTCCTGATAGCATTTGTTTTATATCTTCTTTGTTTTCTATTGCTGCTCTTTCTCCGATAATTTCATTAGCTCCGGCTCCTAATCCTCTTGTTGTTTGAACTCCTATTTGTAAAATATTGCTTGTTCTTGCTCTTTTTAGAGTTCCTGTTTCTGTATTTATCATATAGAATGATACTCCTTTTACATTATCTTCTATCATTCTTGTTATTGCATTGTTTCCTGCTCCACCTACTCCTATTACTTTTATTTTTAATATTTTGTCCAAGTCCCTAATATCGTTCATTGTTCAACTTCCTCCTTGATATTCTTTTTGTTTCAATTTGTTTCTTATTATATATAAAAAAAGTCAAAAATACAACTATTTTTGACTTTTTATTTATTATAATTTTATATATCTTTTTTTCTGTTGTAATAGTTCATTTCTGTATTTCTTTATATATTATAATTATCTTTCTAAAAAAACTCTATAATACCTTATGTTCTTCATATTTAGTGCATATATTTAATGTTGATTTATTTTTTATTTCTTTTGGAATAATATATATGGACATATTGCCTGTTAAAATAAAAATTTCTTCTATATTTGTATTTATTATAGTTTTATATGTTTTTCCTTATTTGTTTAAAATTCCATGCTTCCTCTTTTTTCAAATTTTTGTTTGTTTTTGTGTTAAAAATAAAATACAAGTTTCCTTGTATTTTATGGTGGGCAGGGATGGATTCGAACCATCGTACTCAAATGAGAACAGATTTACAGTCTGCCGCCTTTAGCCACTCGGCCACCTACCCATATATATTTTTTTATTGTCGTGTCATCGACAATAGCTATTATAAGCTTTTTAATAATTTTTGTCAATACATTTTTTAAAATTTTTTCATATTTTGTATTCTGGTAAAGAAAAAAATAATCTAGCTATTGAAAATATAGTTAAATTATTTTTTATACTTTAATGTTTAATTGTTAACATATCATTATTTTTTCTTTCCAAAACTAATTTCTTGAAATAAGAAATCATGTACTTTTTCCCAAGTTATTTCTTGATGTAAAAAATCATTTATTTCATCTTCAACTTTTTGTTGTGCTGGTGTTAATTCTACTTTTATTTCTTTGTTCCAATCAATATCTTGTAACCAAAAAGCTTTGAATTTTTGCCAAAATCCAACTTTTGCAGGTAATTCTGCTTTTTGTATTGTTCCAGCATTTTCTACAATTTCATTGTTTTGGATTTCATTTTCAAATGAAATTCCACCAAATACGTTGCTTTCTTGACCTAATTCTGACATTTATATTTCCTCCTTTGTATTTTATTTAGCTAATTATTTTATACTATAAATAAACTCAAATATCAAGTTTTCTATGATATTTTTTTATTAATTTTTTGTTACATAAATATTACATTTTTGTTACATATTTATATTACTGTATTATTTTTCTATATTTCCGCTACTATATGATCATCAATTACTTTTTTGCAATTAACCTTTTTTATTTTATTATCTAATTTTTCTTTTGACTCGCAATATACCATTATATAATTTTGTGTATGTCCTTTATATACTCCTGTTTTTTCTTCCTCAAATAAAACATCAACATCTTTTCCTATATATTGACTATTGTAATTAAATTCATTTCTATTTGATAATTCTATTAATTTTTTACTTCTATCTTCTTTTATATTTCCTGGAACTTGATTTTCCATAACTGCTGCTTTTGTTCCTTTTCTCGGTGAATATTTAAATACATGCATTTTATAAAAATTTATATCTTTTAAAAATTCATATGTTTTATTAAATTCTTTTTCTGTTTCTCCAGGAAAGCCGACTATTATATCTGTTGTAAGGTTTACATCTTTATATGTACTTCTTAATATAGTAACAATATTTCTAAATTGTTCAGTTGTATACCTTCTGTTCATTCTTTTTAATGTTTCATCACATCCACTTTGTAAAGATAAATGAAAATGATGGCATATTTTATTCAATCTCTTTAATCTTTCTACAAATTCTTCTGTTATTAATAATGGTTCTATTGAACCTAATCTTATTCTTTCTATTCCATCTATTTTATTTATTTCTTCTAACAAATCAATTAGTCTATAATTTATTAGTTTTTCATCTTTGCACATTGTAAAATCTTTTCCATATGATGCTATATGTATCCCTGTTATTACAACTTCTTTTATACCTTTGCTTGCAATTTGTGTAATTTCGGAAACTATGCTTTCTGGTTTTCTACTTCTCACTCTTCCTCTTGCATATGGTATTATACAATAAGAACAAAATCTATCACATCCATCCTGAATTTTTATAACAGCTCTTGTCTTTTCTGAAAAAGTAATATTTCCAAAATCTGAAAATTCTCTTGATTTCATTACATCTTCTATCTCAGTCATTTTTATATTTTTTTCTAAATATTCTTCTACATATTTTACAATTTCTACTTTTTCATTGTTTCCTAAAACTAAATCTATTTCAGGTATTTTCGAAAGTTCCTCTTCTGCAACTTGTGCATAACATCCAACTGCAACAACTATTGTATCCGGATTTTTTTCCTTCATCCTTCTTAACATCTGTCTTGATTTTCTATCTGACATATTTGTTACTGTACATGTATTTATTATACATACATCTGGTTTTTCTTCTTTACTCTCATTATTTTCTTCTATTACTCTATATCCTTTTTCTAAAAATTTTTGTGCCATTGCATTTGTTTCATATTGATTTACTTTGCATCCCAATGTTATAAATTTTATTACTTTATTCATTTTTTTCCTTTCTTCGACTATGAACCAATGGAGACGTTCTTTGAACCAATGGGGACGTTCTTAAATTGGTTGAAACAATAAATATAAAATAATTTAAAATATAATTGATTATTTTCAACCAATTTAAGAACGTCCCCATTGGTTCAAAAGTGTTCCCATCGATTCATTTATTTTGATTTTCCATCTAGTGCATCTAAATTATCTAGTGCTTTTCCTGTACCTAATGCAACACATGATATAGAGTCCTGCGCTATCATTACATTTATTCCTGTTTTTTCTTGTAATAATTTATCTAATCCATCCACTAGGCATCCACCACCAGTCATATATATACCCTTATCACTTATATCTGCTGCTAATTCTGGTGGTGTTCTTTCTAATACACTATGTACAGCATCTACTATCATCATAGCTGGTTCTATTAATGCTTCTAACATTTCACTTGAATATACTGTTACTGTTTTTGGTAGTCCTGTTCCTAAGTCCCTTCCTCTGATATCCATTTCAGTATCTTGTATTTTTGGATATACACATCCTATATTAACTTTCAAGTCTTCTGCTGTTCTTTCTCCTATTGCAATATTGTGCTTTTTCTTAATATATTTTACTATATACTCATCAAATTTATCTCCTGCAACTTTTAATGATGTGCTAACAACTGATCCACCTAAAGATATTACTGCTATATCAGTTGTTCCTCCACCAATATCTACTACCATATTTCCACATGGTTTTGCTATATCTATTCCGGCTCCTATTGCTGCAGCTATTGGTTCTTCTATTAAATAAACCTTTCTAGCTCCTGCTTGCATTGCTGCATCTATTACGGCTTTTTTTTCTACCTCTGTTACTTGTGAAGGTATACATATCATTATTCTTGGTGCAAATATAGATTTTCCACATACCTTACTTATAAAATGTTTCAACATTTTTTCAGTAACTGTATAATCTGATATTACACCATCTCTTAATGGTCTTGTAGCTACTATGTTTCCTGGTGTTCTTCCAAGCATTCTTCTTGCTTCTCCTCCAACTGCTAATACCTCTCCTAAATTTCTGTCTACTGCGACTACTGATGGTTCTCTTAATACTATACCTTTTCCTTTTATATATACAATTACTGTAGCTGTTCCTAAATCTATTCCTACATCTTGTCCAAATCCAAATTTTAACATGAAATTTCTTCCCTTCTATAATAAAGTAAGCTTTTAAATAAACATTTTATTTTTCTATTTCACTTTTGTTACATTTTCGTTACGATTATATTACAATTACAAAAATTTATCAATACATTTGATTGAATTTTTTATATTTTTATATTATAATATCTTTAATAATTTTAAACTATTAATTTAGTTATTGGCTACAAAATATTAAATATGGATATTTAATGTAACAGTATTATAGGAGTTTTATAATGGATAATTTTATTTTTAAATCAAATTCTGAAAATGAGACAAAAGAATTTGCAAGAAAGTTTGCTTCTAAATTGAATAAAGGAGATGTTTTGGTTCTTTCTGGTGATTTAGGTTCTGGTAAAACCAAATTTACAGAAGGTTTTTTATCTTATTTTGGATTAGAAAATGAAATTTCGAGCCCTACTTTCA
>CAYQBQ010000052.1:0-7324 GCA_964415805.1 uncultured Clostridium sp. | reverse complement strand
AAGGAAAAACATTTGTATTAACAGGAAGCTTAGAAAAATATACAAGAAAAGAAGCCGAAGATATAATTGAAAGACTAGGGGGAAAAACATCAGGATCTGTATCTAAAAAAACAGATTATGTTTTAGCTGGTGAAGATGCAGGAAGCAAATTAATAAAAGCTCAAAGCTTAGGTATAACAGTTATATCAGAAGAAAAATTTCAAAAAATGTGCCAATAAAATGAACCAGTGGGGACGTTGTTTAATTGGTTCATAAAAGAAGATTGGTAGAACAAAGTAAAGTGAAGGAGATAAGATGGAAGAAAAATATACGTTTGAAATGATGTGGGAAGATTTAAATAATGGATATCAAATATATTATACTTATGTAAGAAATAGATATTTGTTATTTAAAACGGCTCCAAATTGTTATACACAAAAATTATTATCAGAACATAAAAAAAATCCTCAACCCAAAATGTCTATGCTTACTTTAAAAAGAGTTAGAGAGATGTTTCCTGATATGGAAAATATTGAGTATAAGGTAATAAATGATATGTAAGATAAGAATTGAGTAATTAAAATTAAACTGTCAAAAATGAAAAATCTTATTGGCAGGAAGGAGAAGAGATGGCTGTAATTATAGATGGAAAAGCACTTGCAAAAAAAATAAGAGAAAATTTAAAAATAGAATGTGAAGAATTGAAACAGAAAGATATAAAATCAAAATTAGCCGTAATAATGGTAGGAGATGATTCTGCATCAAAATTATATGTAAAAAATAAAAGTAAAGCATGTGAAGATGTTGGAATAGAATATGAAGAATATTTATTAGGATTAGAAACGACACAAAAAGAATTAATAGATTTAATTGAAAAATTAAATAAAGACAAATCGGTAAATGCAATATTGTTACAAAGCCCAATACCATCAAACCTAGATATAAATGAAGCATTTACAACGATATTGTCAGAAAAAGATGTTGATGGTTTTAATCCTGTAAATGTAGGAAAATTAGTTTTAAATCAAGATACGTTTGTATCTTGTACACCATATGGGATAATGAAAATATTCGAAGAATATAACATTGACTTAAGTGGTAAAAATGTGGTAATCTTAGGAAGAAGCAATATTGTAGGAAAACCTTTAATACATTGTTGCTTGAATAAAAATGCAACAGTAACAACTTGTCATTCTAAAACTCAGAATATAAAAGAAATTACATTAAAAGCGGATGTTTTAATTTCTGCAATAGGAAAAGCCAATTTTGTAACAACTGATATGATAAAAGAAAATACTGTTGTAATTGATGTAGGAATCAATAGATTAGAAAATGGAAAAATTACAGGGGATGTTGATTTTGAAAATGTAAAAGAAAAAGCAAGTTATATAACACCAGTTCCTGGGGGAGTGGGACCAATGACGATAGCTATGCTTATAAATAATGTTATTAAAGCAACAAAAAGACAAAATGGAATAATAGATTAATAATAAAATGTGGGACACCTTTATTTTGGTGTTCTTTTTTATATGAGACAAATGGGACAGTCCAAAAATGTCTCATTAAATATGTCAAAAAATGTCGATATATTAAGTGGAAATAAAATATAAAATATAAGGAGGAAAAAAATTGAGGAACTTGAAAGAAAAAAGATATTGGGTATGGTTAAGTTTAATTAGAAATTTAGGTGCGAGAAGAAAAATTAAACTGTTAGAATTATATAAAAATCCGGAAAAAATATATAACTTAAAAATAAAAGAACTATTGAAGATAGATGGTATAGGAGAAGAAACAGTAAAAAATATAATGGATTCAAAAAACAAACAATTATTGGATTATCATATAAAATATATGGAAGAAAATAATATTGATGTTATCCACATATACGAAGAAGATTATCCACAACAATTAAAGGAAATTTATGATCCGCCGGTAACTTTATATATAAAGGGAAATAAAAAGATATTGAATAATAAGAACATAGGAATAGTAGGCTGTAGAGATTGTACTGATTATGGAAAGAAATCAGCAGAATATTTTGCTTATAATTTATCAAAAAAATATATAAATATTGTAAGTGGATTAGCAAAGGGTGTGGATAGTTATGCACATATAGGGTGCTTATCCACATATAAAGAAAATAAAAATTGTGGAAAAACTATTGCTGTTGTGGGAAATGGACTAGATATGGTATATCCTAAAGAAAATTTAGAACTGGCAAAAGAGATTTTGAATAATGGAGGTGCTATCATTTCAGAATATCCTTGTGGTACTAAACCAAATAAAATGAATTTTCCTGCTAGAAATAGGATTATTAGTGGTGTTTGTTCTGGAATAATTGTTGTTGAAGCTAAAGAGAAAAGTGGAACCTTAATTACTGTTGATTTTGCTTTAGATCAAGGGAGAGATGTTTTTGTTGTTCCTGGAAATATTAATTCAATAAATTCTGTTGGTACAAATGAACTAATAAAACAAGGAGCAAAAATGGTTACGACTTATACTGAACTGTAACGTTTTATACACATTTTCTCTTAAAAAATACATAGAATACTTGAAAAGTATGATTTTTTGGTATAGAATTGAATTGACTTAATAAAAAAGGTAAATACTATAAGAAATACCAAAAAATAATTTAGGAGGAAAATTATGAATAAAAAAACTGTAAGAGACATTGATTTAAGAGGAAAGAAAGTATTTGTAAGATGTGACTTTAACGTACCAATGGACGAAAATCAGAACATAACAGACAATACAAGAATTGTTGCAGCATTACCAACAATAAAATATTTATTAGAGCAAAATTGTAAAATAATATTAGCATCACATTTAGGAAGACCAAAGGGAGAAGTAAAACCAGAATTTTCGTTAAAACCAGTAGCGAAAGAATTATCAAAATTATTAAATAAAGAAGTAATTATGGCAAATGATGTAATAGGAAAAGATGCTACATCTAAAGTAGCAAATTTAAAAGAAGGAGAAATAATGCTTCTTGAAAATGTAAGATTCCATAGAGAAGAAACAGATAATGATCCAGAATTTGCTAAAAAATTAGCATCAATGGCGGAAATATTTGTAAATGATGCATTCGGAGCAGCACACAGAGCACATGCATCAACAGCAGGAATAGCATCATATATACCTGCAGTATCAGGTTTTCTAATAGAAAAAGAATTAAATGTATTAGGAAATGCAATAAACAATCCTGAAAGACCATTTGTAGCAATACTTGGTTGAGCAAAAGTATCTGATAAAATAGGAGTAATCGATAGTTTGTTAGATAAAGTAGATACATTAATGATAGGTGGTGGAATGGCATATACATTCTTCAAAGCACAGGGATATAATGTAGGAAATTCACTATGTGAAGTAGATAAAACAGAATTAGCATTAGAAGCAATGGAAAAAGCAAAACAAAAAGGTGTAAAACTATTATTACCTGTTGACACAAAGGTAGGAAAGGAATTTAAACCAGATACAGAAAGTAAAACAGTTGCATGGACAGAAATACCAGATGATTGGGAAGGTTTTGATATTGGAGAAAAAACAATTGAGATGTTTAAAGAAGAATTAAAAAATGCCAAAACAGTAATATGGAATGGACCATTAGGATTATTTGAATTTGATCAATTTGCAATTGGAACAAATGAAATAGCAAAAGCTTTAGCTGAATTAGATGCAACAACAATTATAGGAGGAGGAGATTCTGGAGCAGCAGTAGAAAAAGCAGGATTAGCAGACAAAATGACACATATTTCTACAGGTGGTGGAGCATCACTTGAGTTCTTAGAAGGAAAAAAACTACCAGGAATCGAATGCCTACAAGATAAATAAAAAGAGGGATTAAGGGGCCACCACACAAAATCCCTCCAAAAAGTAACCGGGATTCTATGTGGTGGCCCCTTAATCCCGGAAGTTTTTGAAATGGAGAAAAATTATGAGAAAAAAAGTAATTGCAGGTAATTGGAAAATGAACATGCTTCCAAATGAAGCAATAGATTTTATAGATAAATTGGCGCCATTAGTAAAAGATACGAAAAATGAAGTGATATTATGTGTGCCTTATACAGATTTATTTTATGCATTACTAACAGCACAGGGAACAAATATAAAAATAGGAGCACAAAATATGCATTTTGAAGAAAAAGGAGCATACACAGGAGAAGTCTCAGGAAAAATGCTAAAATCAATCGGAGTAGAATATGTTATAATAGGTCACTCTGAAAGAAGGCAATATTTTAGTGAAACAGATGAAACTGTGAATAAAAAAATAAAAGCAGCTTTTGAAAATGAATTGAAACCAATTGTATGTGTTGGAGAAACATTAGAACAAAGAGAGGTTAACAGAACAAAAGAAATAATAACTAAACAAATAGAATTGGCATTACAAGGATTAACAAAAGAACAGGTGGAAAATACAATAATAGCATATGAACCAATATGGGCAATAGGAACAGGGAAAACGGCAACAGCTGAACAGGCAAATGATGCAATAATGTCAATTCGTGACAAAATTTGTCAAATCTATGGACAAAATGTGGCAAACAGAGTTATAATACAATATGGTGGTAGTGTGAAATCATCAAATTCAAAAGAAATATTTTCAATGAGTGATATAGACGGAGGATTAGTTGGTGGAGCAAGCTTGAAACCAGATGAATTTGCTAAAATCGTAAATTACGAAAGTTAGTGGAAAGAAAGGAATGCATAATAATGAATAACAAAGTAACAATGCTAATGATATTAGATGGATTTGGAGATAACAGAAATAAAGATGGAAATGCAATAAA
Organism: uncultured Clostridium sp.; assembly: GCA_964415805.1. Classification (GTDB taxonomy): domain Bacteria; phylum Bacillota; class Clostridia; order TANB77; family CAG-508; genus CAG-269. Next base: position 2,558 of record CAYQBQ010000052.1, on the reverse strand, counting down.
ATTAGCAAAGACACCTAATATTGATAAACTAGTGAAAAAATATCCTAATACAGATATATTTACAAGTGGATTACATGTAGGACTACCAGAAGGACAAATGGGAAATTCAGAAGTAGGTCATACAAATATAGGAGCAGGAAGAATAGTATATCAAGAATTAACAAGAATAACAAAGTCTATAGAAGATGGAGACTTTTTTAGCAATCCAGAATTTATAGCAGCAATAGAAAATTGTAAAAAAAATCATTCTAAATTGCACATTTTAGGGTTAGTATCAGATGGTGGAGTTCATAGTCACATAAGACATTTATATGGATTGTTAGAAATGGCAAAAAGAAGAGATTTTGAAGATGTATATGTACATTGCTTTTTAGATGGAAGAGATACACCGCCAGCATCAGCTGAAAGTTATATTTCTCAATTACAAGAAAAGATGAAAGAAAAAGGTGTTGGAAAAATTGCAACTCTTTCAGGAAGATTTTACAGTATGGATAGAGATAAAAGATGGCAAAGAGTTCAAAAATGTTATGATGCTCTAGTAAATGGTGAAGGAATAAAAGCAGGAGATGCTATCAAAGCAATTGAGGACTCATATCAAAAAGAAGTATTTGATGAATTTGTGGAACCAACGGTGATTTGTAACTCTAATGAACCAGTTGCAAAAATAGAAGAAAATGATTCTGTAATATTCTTTAATTTTAGACCAGACAGAGCTAGAGAAATAACAAGATCTTTAGTTGATAAAGATTTTAATGAATTTGAAACGAAGAAAATGGATTTATATTATGTATGTTTTACAAGTTATGATGAAACAATGCCAAATGTTCATATAGCATTTAAAAAAGAAAGATTAAATAATACATTTGGGGAAGTAGTAGCAAGACACAATTTGACACAATTGAGAATTGCAGAAACAGAAAAATATGCGCATGTAACGTTTTTCTTTAATGGGGGAGAAGAAAAACAATATCCGGGAGAGGATAGAATTTTAGTTCCATCACCAAAAGTAGAAACATATGATATGAAACCAGAAATGAGTGCATATGAAGTTACTGATAAAGTGTGTGAAGCATTAGAAAATGATAAGTATGATGTGGTAATATTGAATTATGCAAATACAGATATGGTAGGTCATACAGGAAGTTTACAAGCTGCAATAAAGGCTGTAGAAACTGTTGATGAATGTGTTGGAAGAGTTGTAAAAATTATAGAAGAAAAAAAGGGAAATTTAATAATAACAGCAGATCATGGAAACGCAGAGCAAATGATAGATTATAAAACTGGAGAACCACATACAGCACATACAACAAACCCAGTGCCAATAATATTGGTAACAGATAATAAAGATTATAAATTAAAAGAAGATGGAAAATTAGCAGATTTAGCACCAACAATGCTTGACTTAATGGGTATAGAAAAACCAGAAGAAATGACAGGAGAAAGCTTGTTAGTCAAAGAATAGGGGTAAATATGTTAAAACATACTAAGAAAATAAAAGAGATGTATGAAGATATTCAAAGAAGAATATTTTATATGATACCAGAAAAATGGGATAAAATGTATTTATACGCTTCAGTGTCTGACTTGATTGATGGACATAAAACAGGAGAATTGTTCTTCTATTATATTCCAAAAGGAATATTTAAGAAGAACCCTGTTAATGTCTATGAAATACCACAAAAATTTAACTTAGATGAAAAGGAATACCTTAAATTAGTAAATATCTTATATCAGAAGATTGTTGAATTAAGAGAAGAATTTAAAAAAATAGAAATTGTACCAACATGGACTAATCTTACAATGAAAATTGAAGGAATACAATTTAAAGTTGAATATGATTATGAAGATTTAAGTAGATCTAAATTTTCAAGCTACGAGAGACATATAATATGGAGCTATAATTATCTTGGTATTAAAGAAGAACAACTTAATAAAAAAGAAAGAAATATATTAGAAAGATATTTAATTGGTGAAAAAGTTATTAGACGAAGAGAAAGATATGAAGCTGGGATATATATAAAAAATATAAAAAATATAGTTGATTATGATACTGAGAGTTATTCAGCAGAACAAAATATAGAGTATGTTGCGACTAAAAGTGAAAAAGTTAGAAATCAGATTATATTTTCTGAAGAACAAGTCGAAGGACTGAAAAATAAATAATAGTTATTAATTTTATAATATAATGTATTACATATATTTTATAATGAGTAAAAGAAGGGAGCAAAAAAAATGATTTATTCAAAAGAATTAGAAGGAATGTGTAAAGTTGCAAAAGGAGTAGACCACGGACCAGCACCAATCCCAGAAGAAGGAAAATGGGTTAAAGCAAAAGAAATTAAAGATATATCAGGTTTAACACATGGTATAGGATGGTGTGCACCACAACAAGGAGCATGTAAACTAACATTAAATGTGAAGGATGGAATAATTCAAGAAGCATTAATAGAAACAGTTGGATGTTCAGGAATGACACACTCAGCTGCAATGGCAGGAGAAATTTTAACAGGAAAAACAATATTAGAAGCATTAAACACAGACTTAGTATGTGATGCTAT
>CAYQBQ010000051.1:0-7346 GCA_964415805.1 uncultured Clostridium sp. | reverse complement strand
CCCTCGGATGCGGCATTGGCCGCATTCGAAGAGCCGGTAGTTATGTCGGCCCTCAGTTCTTCCATCTGCTTCTTGACTTTCGCCTTTGCCGAATTGTCCACCTCATAACTTGTCACATACCCGCCATTCATACCACCGCGATAGACATCTATTGTTACCTTGTCGGGCATGGTATTGTACTGTTGTTCCAATTCCATCAATTGCTTGACCTTTGCTTGCGCCTGGTCGAAATAGACCATTGACCGCGCTTTTGCGATTTGGGCATCAATGAATGCCTGTGTATTAGCAACAAGCAAGTTTTCCGCATCGGTCACGCCATTGACGGCCACGCCCAATTCATCAAATGCTTTCTTGTTTTGCTCAATGAATTTTTGCTTTGCTTCAAGGTTGTCTCCAAGTTCATTCCATGCGGCAGAAAGCGCCTGAACACGCCCGATGGGTTTGTATGCGTTTTCAATCATGGACTTGGAGAATTCCTCTTGGGCTTTCTTGGCTTCACGCGCTTTCTTGGAGAAAAGAGAAATCGCACCGACCAATGCACCGATGCCGGCCGCAATCAACCCGAATACCGGGATGGACTTGATGGCAACGCCCACGGCCCTGAATGCCCCCGCAAGGGTCAAGTTCGCGGCCGTTCCCGCCACCGCCGCACCGGTTTCTGCCGCTTGTGCCGTGGCTTCAACACCCGATGCCACCGCCGCACCTTTGGATGCCGCGGTCTTGGCGGTCTTGGCAGCCGTTGCCGCACCCGTGGCTGTTGCATTGGCCGTTTCTGCGGCCGTCTCCGCAACCGTGGCTTGGGTTTCTGCCATTTCCGCACCCGTGGCGGCCGCCACCATCTTTGCCCAAATGTCTTTCAGGCCATTGAGGGTGACAAGCTGAAATGCGGAATCCTTGTTCAAGGTCTGTTGTACTTGCTGCAATCCCACGGTGATTGCCATGAGGGATTGCACCTTCAACATGACCTTTTGGATGTTCTCATTCTCCGTCCCGAACAAGGACAATGCACCTTGTGCTGCGGATGCCGCCCCGGAAAGTCCCGAAAATGCTGAAATCAAGCCCTGCATTCCTTTTTGGTCATGCGCAAGGATGCTTGCCTGTTTCGTGGCATCCGAATATGCATCGGTAAGCCGCCCGACTTCTTCCTGCAATGCCCGGTATTCAGCCGTTCCGCGTTGCCCGGCCATTTCCATTGCAATCATTTCTTCACGCAATTCACGGATTTTTGTGCGCAAAGTTGTGTGCTTTTCACCGGCTTTCACGGCTTCATTGCTCGATTGCTCGATGTGGGTTGCATAGGTTTCAAGTTCATCAGATGCACGGCGGTAATCCCGCAACATCTTTTCGTGCATTGTGATTGACCCCTTGATGGCCGCCTGTTCGTCCTGTAATGCCCTTACTTCATCGTCACGCCCCTCGGACAATGCTTTTCCTATCTTTGCGCCCAAAGTGTCATATTTGGCTTGCAATTGGGCAATTTCGGATTCGTGGGATGCACACGCATCACCAATTTGGGAAAGGGCTTGTCGGATGCTGTTTGCCGTCCCATCAAAGGCGGCATCAATGGCTGCACCCCCGGCAACGGTTGCATCGGAGAATCCTTGAACACGGCGCAAAGTTTCCTCAATTGCCGCATCCATCTGTTCATTGTCCATCGTTGATTTGAACGAAAGACCATTGCCCGAAATATCGCTCATATTACATCAGACTATTAACATAGTTCATAATATCTTCACTATTCTCGGAAGTGAGTTGGATGACTTCATCGTCTTTGCCCCCGTCAATGTCATAACTTGGCGCATCAACCATCATCCTTTCCACCACCGCCCACGGAATGCCGTGCATCAGGTAATCATAAGTCCATCCGAAATGTGCGCAAATCGCACCCCTGCGACCGTGTGGACTATTTAGACCCCTTTGTTTTCCTCTATCCGAATCGGCATCGTGGTTCGGTCGCTTGACATCAATCGAATAGAGTTCGTAAAATCCCCCAAATTGCACATGGCGTTGATAAGGATGGTCATCTGATACAGCTTTGAGGGCTTGATGTTCCGTGCGAAAAGCCGCGTCAATTCATCAAGTCTTTCCGTATCTTCAACCCACTTCACGCCACCACCCCTTGCGGGTTTGGGGATTTCCCTTTCTTCACCCAACGCGGCAATGGCCACGATTCGGGCAAAGCGGATGGAATGGTCATGCACAAGCCGCCTTGACCTTTCAAGGGCATCCGTGGACTTCATGGCCGCTTCATCAAGGGCAAATTCAATCCATTCCGCGGAAAGCCTGTCAAGGGTTGAAAGTGTCGGTTCCACAATCTTGAAAGAACGGGTGACATTCTTGCGCTTGCGTTTCTTCACAAGGCCGAAAAACCGCTTTTCGACCTCAAATTCAACATCGGGGACGGAGAAATCAACGCCCTTTCCAATCAGGGCATTCAATTCATCCTTTTCCTGTTGCAACTTCTTTATATCTTCATCCATCTTTCCTTGATATTAAAGAAGCCCCCAAAGCAATGATTGCCCGGGGGCTTCGGGTTTCGGTAAAGTACCCCGACAATTTATTCCGTGTGCGGAACGCCACGAATCGCCTTGCCGGAAGTTACCGCACAAGGAGTGACGGTGAAATCCACAAGGAAGATGCCCTTTGCGGACATGTCCGCGTTGATGACGGCTTCGATGTCCCCGTTGGGAATCTCAAAGTCAAGTCCCTGTTCCGATTCGACCTTGACGGCCTTGTTTGCGACAACTTCATCACCGGAATAACCCCACTTCGGGGCATCGGTTGTGCCGACATTCTCACCGCCGATGTAATCAATCAGGAACTGAACATCAGCATCCATGATGGAGAAAGTGAGAACCGGAATCTTTTTGGACTTCTTGCGCACTTCGGGGGCGGCTTTGCCCTCCTCATAATGCTCCGTCACCTCGGCGGCATCCTGCGCAATCTTGCAAGTGTCCTTGTAGGTCTTGCCGATTTTGGTCAGTTGGGTGGGCATCGTGCCGTTTGCGGCCGCGGTTCCCACCTTAATCTGCGATAAACCAAGAGTAATGAGTGACATAGTATTTTAATCTTTTTGAATGTTCCAATCCACGCGGATGTTTGAAAAGTGTTGTTTCATGTTCGGCTCATTCATCATGGTGTGGTTCATCACCACGATTTTCAAGCCCTCAATGCGTGATTCACGCACAAGTGCAAGAACTTCATCCGTGATGGCTTTGAGCCGTGGCCGATTGGCCTGAACTTGCATCTTTCCGCCGATTTTCACCTCAATGTCGGGGACATAGACATTGATGTTGGATGTTCCGACTTGCGGCAAGGCATCTTGCCCCAAATCAATGGAGTTCACAACAATATCTTCTTTCTCCGAATTATCCGGCCTGTCATCTTCGACATACACGCCGCCATTGGCGGATGTATTGCCGTGTAACAAGCGGAAAAGGATTCCATTGGTATCAAATGCCGTTTTCATTCGACCGCGCTTTTAATGTTTTTTACAAGCTGTTCCAACATCCGGGGCAATTCCTTTTCTGCAAGATGTTCCGCCCCCGTCAGGACATCCCGGCCCTTGCTTTCGACATATTGGGCATAATTCATCCCCGCAACGCACACAAGGCAAACGCCCGTTGTTTGCTCCCCGATTTGTCTGCAAAGTTCCTCTCCCACCTTGTTCCCGTTGTACACAACGCCATTGGAAACTTCGGCTTTGGGCTGGACTTGCTCAAATGGGGATTGGTGAACCGCCACGCCATCCACAAAGACCATGTAACCGATTGATGACCGCAAGTTGCCGGTTTGGTCATGGAATCCGGTTTCGGGCGGCACACTCCGGGCATAGGCAACACACATTTCCCCAAGTTCCTGCAAGCGGGAAACCTGCTGCTTCTTGACAACATCAAGAAACGCATTCATTCGCCCCTTGACGGCATCCATTGAGAATGTGGGTGTTATAGCCATAGCCGGGAATGCAATTGCCCGAAATCGAAATGCAAGACCGTCCCCTTTATCCTGACATCATTGCCGTCCGCATCATTCGCCACCACCACCTTTGCACCATCATTGATTGGGGCTGTCCCTTTGGGAAGCTGAATCAACGCGGATGCCTTGCGATATGTTCCACCGGCAACCTGATATTCAGCACCAGCGCCGCCGGTTTCTTCGCGGCATTTCGACACGAATTGCAATGATGCCTGTGAAGCCGTCCAATTCCCGTTGTCATCCTGCACCGATTCGGCCGGGGCATCAATGACAAAAAGGAAATGCGGATATTGCTGAATCATGGCCATATTACCACATATTTGAACGGTCACGGATGACGGGACGGGCATTCAATACATTTTCAAGGCCGTATTCATTGCACAAGGCATTGTAATACATCTTGACCGCATCCATGTTCCATGAAATCGAATAACCACCCTCGGAAATGTTCTGCGTCATCCCTTTCAGGACAACGGAAAACCTCTTGTGGACGGCCTTGTCACATGCTTCCACATCGGCGGTCGAATCGGCATCAATCTTGGCTTTGGCAATGATTATGTCAATGTCATCTTCCGAGACATTCAGCCCATTCAGGGACTTGGAAATATATTGTTTGTTTGTCATGTCGGCATCAGGAATAAAGCCCGCGACAAGCAAGCACCGGCCGCGGGCTGGATGTTAGTTCTTGTTCCAAGAAGTTGCGTTGGTCTGCATGAGGACGGAACGCCCTGCAAGATTCCAAGCTGGGAAAGCATTGGTGATGCCCTCGGTGACTTCCTGCACCGGTTCCTCGTTGGAGAATTTCTTGATAAGGGTGTGTCCGTGCATAACCTTTTCGGCAACGGAGCCGGGCAACGTCTTTGCATCAATTGGCTTTTTCCACCAAGTGTTGCCAAGAACCTTGCTTTCGGAGAACAGGATGACATCATCCACGAAAGGATTTTCGGTGATGCGTGAGCCATCCGCAAGTTCAAGGGTGATGGATTGGTCAATGAGAACAATCTGCAAGCCCTTGTAAAGTTCATTCTTCTTGGCAAGGTATGCATTGACCGTTTTGAGGTCAGGGGCATCCGCGGTTTCGGTGACATTCTGAATGAATGTAGCACACTTCTTGATGACTTCCTCCTGTGCGGCCAGCTTCTCAAAAGTGTCCACATTCATGAAAGCGAACTTGTACGCCGCACCATAAAGGCGCTTGCCAAGTTTGATTGCTTTCGGGAAATCTTTTGTGAGGGGCTTGCCGGAAGTGCCGGAAGAATAAGAGACTTCAACGCCGATTTTCTGTTCAGACGGAATCTGATAATCGACATCGTATTCAGTGACGATTGCCGCGTTGTTGCTGTTGGTGAAAGTGACCTTTCCGAGCGAAATCTGACGAAGCGCAATCCACTCAATGCGGGCGGCAACGCCATCCCAACAGAATTTGGTATCCTCGGCCCAAAACTCCACAAGGGCTTTGAGGTCGGGATTGTTGGATGACATTGCGACAAGGATGTCATATTCCGTCAATTCATCCTCGTTCTTTTCACGAGAAATGGAAATCTTGGGAATATCACCCTGAATGCGGGCAATGGCTTCACGGGTCTTGCGCGGAATGGTCGCACCACGGGAAACAAGGTCGGCGGCAATCTTCAAACCCGCCTGTGCTTCAAGCATCTTCCATGTCAGGAAGTTGGTCTCTTTCAGCGGGAAAAGGGTTGGATAGTAGTAATCATGCAGATTGTAAGTGAAAATTACGGCCTGCATGTCTTTCTCATTCAACCCGACCATCAATGACTTCTGCATATCTGTTCAGATTTGAAGATTACACATAAAGGATTCCTTTGAGCGCCGATTTGATGGAATCATTGACGATGGGTGCGTTGGATTCACGCACAACGCCAATGACCCAAATGTCGGTAAAGAGGTTGTCACCACTTTCGACATCCTGGTTCTGACCGGCGATGCCCACGGGGGCATATTTCAGGGTCTTGTTTGCGCCGGAAGATTCAAAGGCGCAAGTGCCGGCGGTGATGGCAGCACCGAGGGTTGTTCCAACGGTGATGACATCCTTTGCGGAATCGGACTTGTCAATGGCGGTAATTACCTGACCATTGCAAGCCGCGGTCGCAAAGCGGTCACCGACCTTGAAATGATGCCCCTTTGCCACATCATAGGTTGTCGCATCGGCAGCGGCCGCGGTGACTATCTGTGCGGTTTTCACCACCTGATACACACCATTTGCGCCCTTTCCGAGAGGTGTTCCCTCAAAGAGAGCATTTCCGCCCAAATCGGCAACCTTGACAGTCACGCCACCGGGAATGTCCGCCACGCGGTGAAGCACACACTTCACAACGCGGTTGTCTTTCTTTCTTTGGATTCTCAGTGCCATAAGGCTTAAAGGTTTAATTGTTAAACGGTTTTGCCGGCAAACGCATTACCCTCCGGCGATTGTGACTTGATGAACTCCGAAACGCCTTTTGAAACGCCCGTTTCCGCTTCTTTCTGCGAGAAAAGGGGCGCACCACCGCCACGAAGCGCATCATCGGCAACGCGCTGATTGGCCGTTTTTACATCGGCCGTCTTGCCCGACAAGTATTCATTGAAGTCATCATCAGATGCAAAGGACATCCGGCCAAAGTCTTTCAGGGTCTGCGCCTTGAAATTTTCGTCCTTGCATTCCTTTAAGGCATCTTCCAATGCTTGAAGCCTTGTCTTGCCGACTTCTTTGGCCTTGAATCCGTCAATGGTCTCTTTCATGGGTGCGAGGGCGGCATCAACGGCGGCTTTCACGATGGCCGCGATGTCATCCTTTTCTCCACCATCCCCGCCGGGTTCGGTTTTGGGGTCATCCTTGATGTTGAACTTCTTGCGGATGTTGGCTTCCAAAGTCTTGTTGCTTTCGGAAACTTCCTTGTCCACATCCTGACGGTAGCCCTTGCAGAACTCAATGACCTGCGCTTCGGTCAGCTTGTCCACGATGGCTTTCGCTTCTTCATCGTTTGTTGCCTGTAACGAGAGACCCCGCGCCAGATTGGTCAAGCCGTCTTTCCGCACGCCTGTGACATTGCCGAAAGCGGCAATCAGTAATGCTAAAATCGTTTTGAACATAATGTGATGAATTAAATGTGTTATGGTTGTACAAAATCAACGGGTCAAAGTTAATCATTGTTTTATAGTAACACGCGCCATATATCGGTCAAGTTATCGAACACTTGTGAACATTTTGCAATGCAAATGCACAAATTTTCTTGCAAAATAGTTGTTTTATTAAAAATATTCACTACCTTTGCGATGTGTTACTATAACACACAACGCAACAAGAACAATTAAACACTCGCAACAATGAAAAGCAACAGCAACATTCATCCCGTTTACAAATCAAAGGAATC
>CAYQBQ010000050.1:3460-7466 GCA_964415805.1 uncultured Clostridium sp. | reverse complement strand
ATTTTTGTACATTTTTAAATTTGATTTTTTGTACATTCTTATATTATCATTAACAGGCTTACATATGGCGTAATCGCAATTTCCTATTAAAATTACGTTACACACTTCTTTTATTTTATCTATTACTAAATCAGGATGAGTGCATTTTGTTATGCAATCACCTAAACAAAATATTTTATTTATTTTTCTATTTTTTATATCTTCTAATACAGCATTTAATGCGGTTATATTTCCATGAATGTCAGAAATAATTGCAATTTTGTCCATATTGAACCTCCTTATTTTTGTAGAAAATCGGGATTAAGGGGCCACCACTCCAAATCCCAGTTTTTAAAAATTAATAATTTCGTTATAAATTTCAATAGCAAAGTTATCTGTCATACCTGATATATAGTAGATAATAACTTTATAAAAATCTTTCTCATTATTAATTGAAAATAAAACTTTATTTTTTAATTTTAATGATTCTCTATTACCAAAATCATAATAGTTATAAATAAAATTAATAAAACTATTTCCAAGTTTTGGATAAGTTGTAGCTAAAGATTTTAAATTATCCAAAGTTTTTATACCATTATAGGTTGATTTTAGTAAATCATATATTTCATTGATAATTAAATTAAAATATCTTGTTGAAGGTTTTATCCTTTTACAAGAATATATATTTTTATAATTGAATTCCTTAATTTTATTTAATAAATCTAAAGATTCTTTAGAAAAACATAAACCTTTTTCGGGTGAAGAATTTTCACATAAATCGCGTATTAAATTATTAATTATTATTGTATTATTTATTTGTTCGTTTTCTGATGTTATGTTTAAAAGTGCAAAAAGTTCATCAATATGTTCATCTAAAATACCTAGAGTAATAGCATCTTCAATGTCACGGCAAATATAAGAAATTTTGTCTGAGATTTTAACAACACAACCTTCCCAAGTGTATGGTGCATATTGATTTGGATAAGTGTAGTCATGTAAATCAATGTATTCTGTTCTTGGTTTTAAACAGTTTTCGTCGATTTCTCCACAGTGAGAAATAATACCGTCTCTAACCGCATAGGTTAAATCTAAGTTTTGTAGGCATTTATTATCATCTTCTAAAAGTTCAATATTATCAACAAATTCTAAACCGTTTTTTTCATGCCAAAATGGGTAACCTAAGTCTCTTTTGGATATTTCAGATAAAATACGTTCACCTTCGTGTCCAAATGGACTGTGACCAATGTCATGTGCTACAGAAATTGCTTTTGTAAGTTCAGTGTTTAATCCTAAATACTTGGCAATTGTGTAGCTTATTGATTCTACATGTGTTACATGTTCAATTCTTGTGCATATGTGGTCATTTTCTGGTGAAAAGAATACTTGAGTTTTATGTTTTAATCGTCTATATGCATTGCTATGTATTATTCGAGTATAGTCTCTTTCAAAATCATTTCTAATATCATTGTTTCTTGGATATAAAGATGTTTCTCTTTTAATGGCTTTTTCCCAATTTGAATTTCCTGGCGAAACTGAGTGATTTTCAAATTTTTTCATTGTAAACCTCCTGTAGGTATATTTTACTACAAAAGATAATAAAAATCTATAAGAAATCCATTGAAATAAAAAAAACTAAATAGTATAATATTTTTAGAATATAGATGAAGGGAGAATTTAATAATGTTTAATTTAGTTAAAGATGATTTTGATGATAATATGGATGATATAATGAATTCAATTAATAAGATGTTAGAAGATGAAGAGAAAGAAGAAGAGGAAGATTAGTATGAGGATAATTTATATTGTTGGAAAAAGTTCTGTTGGAAAAGATACAATATATAAAAGGTTAAAGGAAGAGATAGATGTTAAACCATATGTATTGTATACGACAAGGCCAATTAGGACAGGGGAAGAAGATGGTGTTAATTACTATTTTTTAAAACAACAAGAAATGGAAGAATATATAAACAAAAATAAAGAAAAAGTCATAGAATATAGAGTATATAATACGATTTATGGGCCTTGGACATATGCAACTATTGCCGATGAGCAATTTGAATCTGAAAAAGATTTGCTAATGGAAGGGACTCTAGAATCATATAATGCTGTAAAGGAGTATTTTAAAAATAAAGAAGGAGTAAATGTTATTCCAATTTATATAGAAGTTGATGATGGAATTAGACTTGAAAGAGCTTTAAAAAGGGAAATGGAACAAGAAAATCCTAAATATGAAGAGTTGTGTAGAAGATTTTTGGCTGATAGTAAAGATTTTTCAGAAGATAAAATATTGGAAAGTGGTATAAAAAAGAGATTTAATAATATAAATCTGGATAAATGTGTACAAGATATTATTGATTATGTAAGTATGCAATAATAATGTGTTATCAACAATGAAATGTACTAATGTAAAAAAGAGAATATTTACAAATTAACGAGAAAAAGGGAGATATTCAAAGATAAATATAAAAAATATAATCTTAAAATCAATTAAAGACAAAAGAAAAGTCTAAAAGGAAATTGGAATATTTTTCAAAATAAGTTATAATATTAATTGATGGTGCATTATTCTAGTCGTACTTAAATTTACGAGGGTGGGGCTAAAAATCCACTAAAGGGCACATCGTTGAAGTTTCTTGTTTGTGCGCGAAATGCCAGTTTTGTGTGTATCCAGGGAGTAAAGAGGTTAGGGTAATATATAATGGCATATATGTGATTCCCTAGTTTCGCGGAGGCTTAAATAGATTTAAGTTAAACCTATGTTGAGTGCCAAGACACAAAATACATAGTGTAGCCTGTCTCGAGTGAGTATATTGGGATTAATTTGTCGTGGACATTAACTATTTTGGCCAAATGGTTTTTGTTTTAGGTTATGAAATTTTACTTGCAAAAAAGACTAGTAAGTTTGTAAAAGTATGTCAAGGAAAACTTCTAGAATGTTTGCTTTATCAAAAGCTTGAAAATCTGGGGATTAAGGTACGGATTTAAGTGGCGATCTGGTGACTAAATTTATTTTAGTTGGTTCCCTTAAACGGAAACGGTTCTAACAGTAATGTTAAGCGGGAAGCAGAGAAATTCAACCAGACCTAAACCGTAAAATTTACTTAGATTTTTACCATCTATATTTTAATTTAGAAATTATTGGCAAGCCTTAGTGCTTGTCTTAATTTTATATTTATAATTTTTATTTATACTTATCATATATTAATATTTTAGAAAAAAATGATGCATAGGGTCTTCCATAGGGACTTTTTCTTCAAATATTAATATATGATAAGTATATAATAATTAATAAATAACAAGAAAGAGGGAAAATTAATTAATGAAAAATAATAAGGAAAGTAAAAAGGAACACTCGAATATGAAATGGGTTATACAATCATTTATATTAACATTTATATTATCAATTATATTTGCATATGTATCAACAAATGGTGTATCAAATTTAAGTTTAATACCAGCACTTTTAATTTTAATATTAGTAATATTTTTAGGAATATTTTTTGATATAATTGGTGTTGCTGTTACAGTTGCAAATGAAGAAGAATTTCATGCAAAAGCAACTAAAAAAGTAAAAGGTTCAAAGGATTCAATAAAATTGATAAAGAATGCATCTAAGGTTGCTAATGTCTGTGCAGATGTTATTGGTGATATTTGTGGGGTATTAAGTGGTTCTATAAGTGCGTTGATTTCTATAAAAATTTCTACTCAGTTAAGTTTACCATTTAATATTCAGTTTGTATTAAGTGCATTGGTATCAGCTTTAACAGTTAGTGGAAAGGCTTTTGGTAAGGATATTGCTAATAAGCATTCTACTGAAATTGTACATAAAGTTGGTATTGTTTTGAACAAATTTAGTAAAAAATAGAATTGTTGGATTTTTAATAAAAATACGGACTGTAAAATGTTTTGGATACACATTTTTGTCCGTATTTTTTAACTCATTTCTTTTATTTCAAATTTATAATCTTTTAAAGGTATGCTATTAAAATATATTTTTTCTGGTGAAGATATTGCACCAGAAAAAATA
>CAYQBQ010000050.1:0-3450 GCA_964415805.1 uncultured Clostridium sp. | reverse complement strand
CTCCATTTAAGAGTTATTCCATAAACTTTAACTTTTTTGAAGTTTTCTTTGATTCTTAAGTTTTGATAATAATCAAATTTTAACATTTCTTTCATATCATATATTTTTTCTTCATTATTTTTGAATTTTATATAAAGTAAATATCCTTCTAATGGTTTTACTTCAATAGGTAATTCTTCTATTTTATTTTCCATATTATATTCCCCCTAACATAAATATTATTTTAAAGGCTCAATTGTAAAAGTACCATTTCCAGATTGTAGCATATTCCATAAAGTAATTAATTCTTCTTTTCTAAGTTCGATCCAAGCCAGGATTAATTTTTTTTGCTTGTTGGGAATTGTACCAGACAATATGTTGCCATCAAAATCAACACTACATCTATATTCCGCGTATTGTACATGGATATGTGGTAAATGATGTCTATCATTATCATTAAAGTACATACTGATAATGATGCCATAAAATTGTGAAACTATAGGCAATAGGCTTCACCTCCTTTAGTATAGCATTTTAAAATATTAAAATCAATAAAAATGAAAAATTTACTATAGAATTATAGTAGAATTAAATAAATGAATTAATGATATATTTATATCATATCATTTTACATAATACAAGTGGTTGAGAGAAAATTCATAAAATTTATTGTTTAAGCACAACATTTTTGGTAAAATACTATAAAAAAGGACGGAGGAAATTTATGAAAGCATTAATAACAGGAGCATCTTCTGGAATAGGAAGAGATATGGCAAGAGTGTTAGCGAAAAAAGGATATAATTTAGTATTGGTAGCAAGAGATGAAAAAAAATTGAATGAATTGGCAGAAGAATTACGAAAAGAAAATAATATAGAGACTCAAGTAATATCAATGGACTTATCAATAGAACAAAATTGTATAGATTTGCACAAAAGTGTAAAAGATGTGGATATCTTAATCAATAATGCAGGTTTTGGTGATTGCGGAAACTTTACACACACAAATTTGAACAAGGAATTGACAATGATAAAAACAAATATTATTGCATATCATATTTTGACCAAATTATATTTAGTTGATATGAAAGCAAAAAATAATGGTAAGATTTTAAACGTTGCATCAATTGCAGGATTTATGCCAGGACCATTAATGGCGACTTATTATTCAACAAAAGCATATGTAGTAAGACTTTCAGAATCTATTAGAGAAGAACTAAAAAAAGAAAAGTCAAATGTTCAAATCAGTATTTTGTGTCCAGGTCCAGTAAATACGAATTTTAATAATGTTGCAAACGTTAAGTTTCATATGAGAGAGGCTAATAGTTATAGTGTTGCTAATTTTGCAATAAAGAAATTGCTTAAGGGAAAATTTTATATTGTACCTGGTTTTGATGTGAAGTTGGGGATTTTCTTTAGTCATTTTGTGTCTAGTAGTTTTGTTGCCAAAATTACTTATAGAGTACAAAAGAGAAAGATCGAAAGATGAGACAGTTGGGACAGTCCTAATTTGTCTCATTTATCTTGTCAAATTATGTCAAAAAATAAATCAATACATTGTTTTACAAAAATCGACAAAAATGTGAGACAAATTAGGACTGTCCCAATTGTCTCATGAAATTTCTCTAAAACCCTTGACAAATGCACAAAAATAGTGTAAAGTATATTAGCATTACATTTTAAAAGAGGTAGTTGTTATGGATAAAAACGTTAAAATAAGTATATTGTGTGACTTATATGGTAAATTATTAACCAAAAAACAATTTGAATTCTTAGATGACTACTACAATAACGACTTGTCATTATCAGAAATAGCAGAAAACAATAATATAACAAGACAAGCTGTTAGAGACATAATAAAGAAGGGAGAGAAAAAACTTTTCGAATATGAAGAAAAGTTGTCATTTATGAAAAGGATGTTAAATCAAGAAGAGACATTAAAGAAAGTTTTATCAGAGCTAACAAAAATACAAAAAACATCATCTGATAAAAAAGTAGAACATATCTTAGAAACAGTAAAAAAAGAATTAAATTGTTTAGTATAGGGAGGAAATCAAATGGCTTTTGAAGGATTATCTTCTAGATTGCAAGAAATAACAAGAAAATTAAAAGGCAAAGCAAGAATTACAGAGTCTGACTTAAAAGAAATGCTTAGAGAAGTAAAACTTGCGTTGTTAGAAGCGGATGTAAATTATAAAATAGTAAAAGAATTTATAGCAAATATTCAAGAAAAAGCTTTAGGTCAAGATGTTTTAAAATCATTAACACCAGGGCAACAAGTTGTTAAAATAGTTAAGGACGAATTAGTTGAACTATTGGGTGGAACTGAAAGTAAAGTTAATTTTTCACCAAACCCACCAACAATAATAATGATGGTTGGACTTCAAGGTTCAGGAAAAACAACAACATCTGGAAAACTTGCAAACTTATTTAGAAAACAAGGTAAAAAGCCATTACTAGTAGCATGTGATGTTTATAGACCAGCAGCTATAAAACAATTACAAGTTGTCGGAGCACAATTAAATATCCCTGTATATGCCAATGAACAATCAAAAGATGTAGTTCATATTGCAAAACAAGCAATAAATGTAGCAATGTCTAAATTAAATGATGTAATTATTCTAGATACGGCTGGACGTTTACAAATAGATGAACAGTTGATGGAAGAATTACAAAATGTAAAAAAGAGCGTAAAACCACATGAAATACTATTAGTTGTAGATTCTATGACAGGTCAGGAAGCTGTAAATGTTGCGGAAACATTTAACGAAAAAGTTGGAATAGATGGAATTGTTTTAACAAAGTTAGATGGTGATACCCGTGGTGGTGCAGCACTTTCAGTTAAAAAAGTTACCGGAAGACCTATAAAATTCGCAGCAACTGGTGAGAAAATGAGTGATATAGAAGTTTTCCATCCAGATAGAATGGCATCAAGAATTTTAGGTATGGGTGACATTTTAGCGGTTATAGAAAAAGCAGAAGAAGCATTTGATTTGGAAGAAGCTGAAAAATTAGAAAAGAAAATGAGAAAAAGTGAACTTGATTTAGATGATTATTTAGCTCAAATAAGGCAAATGAAAAAAATGGGTTCTTTTTCATCATTATTAAAACTAATACCAGGTATGAATCAATTCAAAGATATAAAAATTGACGATAAGGAATTTGGTAAAATAGAAGCTATTATTTGTTCTATGACTCCAAAGGAAAAAAGAAATACAAAACTTTTAAATGCAAGTAGAAGAATAAGAATAGCAAAAGGTAGTGGAACAACAGTACAAGACATAAATAAATTCATTAAATCATATGAAATGACACAAAAAATGATGAAGCAAATGAAGAACAAAGGTGGAATGAAAAAATTTATGAATGGTATTGATGAAAATGCTTTGAAAAATTTTAAAATATAGTTATTAACTTTGAATTTCGACCAATGGGGACGTTCTTGTAACAATTGGGACGTTCTTTAATTGGTTG
>CAYQBQ010000049.1:7248-7624 GCA_964415805.1 uncultured Clostridium sp. | reverse complement strand
GTTTGATCAGAGCAACACCACCACCGACAGGCAGCTTGCTGCAGGCTATGTCCAGCAGATCATCGCCATGGGTAATGATCCTACGGACGACCTGCTGGCCAGGGCAGGGCTCAGCCGTGCGGACGCGAACGCCATGAAGGCCGCGATGCTCGAAGGCGGCGGTGGCTGGGGTGGCAGCAGCTCTGGAAGCGGCGGCAGCAGCAGTTCTAATAAGAGCACTACGCCTGCTCCGGCATCTGACGGTGGCCTTGATGGCCTTCTGAACAACAATAACAAGACTGGCAGCACGAACAAGCCTATCGCTGGAGTTGCGACACTGGTTGCTGGACAGAACAAAAATGCAACGAAGAATACTGGTACTTCATCTCAGAAGACC
>CAYQBQ010000049.1:4006-7238 GCA_964415805.1 uncultured Clostridium sp. | reverse complement strand
TTTCTGCAAAGAACAGAGATGCAAATAAGGCTCAAGTTACAGCCGTACAGAATGAAATCCTGGCCGGAACAAAAGCACGGAGTGCTGCGAACAATAACACAAGTCAGACTTCATCTCAGAGTACCGGAGCAAAAGTACTGAGACGTAAGAAAACCTAATAAGGAGGCTCTGTCATGGGCGTTTTTTCCTCCCTGTCCAAATCTACGGCACAGAAAGATCGACCGACTACCGCTGTACAGGCGTCTGCTCCGGCTCAAACCGTGCAGACGCCTGCCCGGCAGTCTTCCGGCGGGATGTTCAGCAGGATCAGCTCTAACCTTGCATCCGGAAAGCAGACCGGCAACCTGGGCAGTATGTTCAACCATAAGTCTGCTGAGATTTCTCCTGAGCTGCAGCAGACCACCCGGGGCACGCTGGCAAAGATCCAGCAGATGAAGTCTTTTGATCCGAATCAGGCTCAGTCTGCGATGGATATGTTCAAGCAGCTCCGGTATGACCCGTCCAGCCGGTACTACAACCCCTACACCCAGTCCACCAACCGGGCGATCAATTATATGCGGGAGCTGGGCATGGAGGTTCCTGATGCTCCGGATGATAAATGGTTTGAGCAGAACGCCTGGCTGAAGCAGTACTATGTGCCTACGGCCAACACGAACAGCCTGTCCAGCACGATGACCAACAAGCGGGCCTCTACGGAATCGAAGCTGGCCTACTACTACAACCAACTCGACATGGCCCGGGAGGATACGGCGAAGGCCAAGGCTGAGAGGGAAAGGCTGAATAACTACCTGACCTACTGGGCCACCCAGCCGGACAGGGATCGCTCAGACGAGGAGATCATCTCCCAGATTGACTGGAAGCAGTATCCCACGATTGCCAAGATGAGGGAGACTGCCGCCAGGGGCACCCCGATGGAGCTGAACGAAGCGATTGACGTCAGCGAGGACTCCATGTATGCCACCCTCTGGGCTGCCCGGAACGGGGGCAGCACCGGGAATGCCTACCAGGACATGATCAACAGCGTGACCGGGGTGGGCAACCAGTACCAGAGGAATGAGGAAGTCCGGAGGCGGCTGGACTATACCAGCGAAGATTACGCCCCCTACTCTGTCGGCAGCACGATGGACAAGGAGCGGCAGCTCTTTGGCGTTTCCGGGTTTGATGAAGACTGGATCAATGCCAACAAGAACATCATGGTAACCGGTACGGAAGAGGAGCAGAAGGGCTACCAGGCTGTCCTCGAGGCCTACGACTTCACCCAGGAAGCCGACAAAGAGCTTGAATCTCTGATGACCAGACTGGATAAGAAGCTGGCAAGCGAAAAGAACCCGGAGGCCGTCAAAAAGTATTTTGACTCTCTGCTTGAAAGCGGCTCCTATTCTTCCCTTGTGAAGATGGATAAATCCATGCGGAAGGGTAATACCGGACTGCTGAACACCACACATGAGATCGAATACAGCCACGGGCTGATCGAGAAGTACATCGATGCAGAATGCGCGAAGCACCAGGATGATCAGGATGACATCGACTTCGCAGCCAACCTCTCTACCAATGTCTCTGAGCCTGCCCGGGCGGCACCGACCACGCAGGAGCCGGAGCTGATCGCGGATGCGCTGGGCCCGAATGACACCCGGTATATGCCTGGGGGAGCCGTTGTGGCCAATCTGCCCGGCGGGGCTCAGGCCGCAGGCGGCCCCGCAGCCGTCTCCCCCACCTCCGGGGTAAACCTTGATGCCGCCGCTTCCACCGCAGCCCGGGGGGTTAACCTGGACAATCCCCCCGGATTGATTGAGGCGGGCAACATCGACATCAACGCCCGGCCTGTGGTGCAGAACAGGGACGGCTCCTTCAGCACGGAGCAGTCGATCACTGTCGGCTACGATGACGGGGTTGTCGTGATCCCTACGATCATCGCCGGGAAATCTGTGGATGATGAAACCGCGATCCGGCATTATGAGGAAACCGGGGAGCATCTGGGCAAGTTTGAGACGGAGGAAGAAGCCAACCAGTACGCCGAGGCCCTGCACGAACGGCAGGAGGCATTCTACGGGGCCGAGCAGCCGGATCAGATTGCCGGGAAGAGTGCCCTGCCACCTCCTGCGGCACCCATGACGGAAGCCCAGGTAGAAGTAACCCGGCAGCAGGAGAGCACCCTGAAAGACGGGATCGAGATGGCTGAGGATACCCTGACGCCTTCCGAGCAGGGCTATCTGGAAACCTCCGGGAGCATGGCCTTTGACTATATCAAGGACACGTTTGCCGGGATCAAGAATGCCTGGAACACCTACGCCCCCGGACTGCTTTCCGAAAACGTGAAGCAGGTTCGGCAGGCCCACACCACGGCCATCCTGGACAGCGTCCAGAGAATGTATGACTACGATCAGAATGCAGAGAATCTGGCCGCGCTGAAGTACAGGGCCGGAGAACTGGAGAAGATCGCCGGGGGGAAGGAATATGTCGGGCAGGAGGTTGAAACCTATTTGACCCGCACTCTGGATATCGGAGGACGGCCCTACAGCGCCACTCTGGGACTCCAGAACGGAGAATATGTCCTGCAGGGTATTGACGAGCTCGACCGGTACGGCAATGCTTACGGGGTGGATGATCCTGCCGAGTGGGACGCCCTTGCGAACAGCGAAGCGGTCAGCGCCCTCGTCCGGGATGCCAACGAGACTGCCGCGAAAATCACGGAGCAGAATCAGCAGTATTCCGAGCTGACGGATGAAGAGAAGAACGCCATCCAGGAATACAAGTCCGTCATGCTTCAGATCCAGGATGCGGAAGCCTGGCAGACGGAGCACCAGACTGAGTATGAGGAAGCCCAGGCCCGCTTTAAAGATGACCAGAAGGCCTACCGGGAAAGCCTGTACGTCAACAGCAAGCTCGGACAGGACACCGCCATGCTGGAGCAGGCCGAAGCGGCGGCGGCGTATATCACTCAATTCCACGACTATGATGCTACCGTCTGGAGCCGGTACAACCCGTCCGACTTCTATGCGGAAGCGCTGCAGGCCCCGGGAGCTGACCGGGAGGCCGTGCTGGCGGCGGCCAAGCAGGGCAATGACGAGCTGCTGCAGGAGCTGGAGCTGGCCCGAACCGTCCGGGATTACTATAAGGATTCCGGACTGAACATCCCCCAGGAATATCTGAGCAACCTTGACCGGCACATTGCCAAGCTGGAGAGGGACAATCAGGACTACCAGTACTTCTCTCTGTGCCAGAACAAGGACTT
>CAYQBQ010000049.1:0-3906 GCA_964415805.1 uncultured Clostridium sp. | reverse complement strand
AAGGGCCTGCTCGGCGGGCTGAATTCCCTGATGAGCAAGAACGAGCTGGATACCTACTACTACCTGCTCGGCTCCGGACGGGAGAAGGAAGCCCAGCAGTATGCCGCCTACATGGCCGACCCGACCTACGGTGTTCTCTGGACAAGACGGCGGGAAGAAACTGAGAAGGCGGCCCAGGATCTTGTTGATTCCGGCGCGGGTGGTTTCCTCGCCGGAAACGCGCTGGCCGTGATCATGTCTCCGGTTTCTTCCATTGCTGCCGCCGGGCATTATGCCTACAGCCTGATCAGCGGAAACGAGCTGAGTCCGGACAGCCCCCTCATGACCTTCTCCCATTTCCGCACGGCAACCCGGGAGGAAAGCGCGAGGGAGATCACCAGGGAATTCGGCGAAGGCACTCCGCTGCAGAAGATCGCGCAGATGGGGTATGAGATCGTTACCAACCGGGCTGACAGCGCGGTGAACGCCCTCTTCACGGGCGGCCTGTTCTCCGGGGAAGGGAGCGGGTTCCTCCAGGAAGCCGGGAGGGAATTCCTCGGCGCCCTGCCGATGGGCGTCTCTGCCTCTATGGATGCCGCCGCCGAAGCCAAGAGCAAAGGCGCTTCCGATGCACAGGCTTACGGGGTTGCCTGCGTTACACTGTTCGCTGAAACCATTACTGAAGCTATCTCCCTGGACAATATGCGGGACGCCTTTAAGGCCGGTCAGGAGATCAGCACCGGAACCGTTAAGGAATTCCTGAAAAACTGGGTGCTTCGGGCCGGGCCGAGCGAGGCCCTCGGTGAATCCCTGAACGAGATCATCGAAAACTTCGCCGATGAGAAGATCATGGGCGCCCTGTCCGATCACGCCGACCGAGTCTGGGAATACCGGATGAAGGGCATGAACAAAGACGATGCCGAAGCAGCCGCCCGGCGGGACGAGCTGAACAATGTCCTCCGGACTGCCCTGATCAGCTATATCTCCCCCGGACTGGATATCGTGCAGACCGGCGCCGGACGGCTGGAATACTACCGTCAGGTAACGGAGGAGCACCAGAGGGCCGGAGACAACCGATCCATGCTCCAGATCATGAAGGGAGAACGGAAAGCCAACCAGGCGCTGGAATCCGCAGGGATCATCAATGACGGCAGTGTGCTTGTGGAGGACGCCGTCTCCAGCTATGGAATTCTGGAAAGCGCGAAGAACGGCAGCGCCTCCGCAAAGACGGCGGCAGTCTCTACCGTGCTGGCCGGATCAAAGACCGGGCTGGCTGCCAGATCCATCGCGGACGCCGCCTCGAGCAGGCTGACGCAGATCCTCGGCACGAACAACGCCCCGGAGCGGGTGCAGAGCCTGATCATCGGCGCCGCGAAGGAAGGCATCAACGTGCAGCAGGTGGCACAGGGCCTGCAGAACGCAGCCCTGAGTGAGCACAGCGCAGCCGCCGAGGTGCTGAAGAGCGATGCTTTCCAGAGCGCCACCCCGGACAGGCAGGCCGCCATGATCGCGGACACCGTCCGGACGGATGCCACCAACGAAGCCGTGACGGCTGATATCCTGAAGTCTGTGCATGAGTACAAGGTAAGCAAACACACCAAGAACCTGATCGCCGAGGGCGGCCTGGACTCTGCCAAGCCCGCCGTGGATGCCGCGAAGAAAGCCTCCCGGAATGCCCGGGCGGCCGAGACGCTGCATGAGGAAAGGCAGGAAGCCCGGAAGGCGGCACAGGACGCGCTGGCGGCTGCCGATGGCGAGGTGCAGCGCGACCCCAAGGCCGGAGCCCCGATCATGGCTGCCGCGCTGGATCAGCTGAAGAGCGCGAAGGCCGTGGAGGCTGAATACGCCCAGAAGGAAGAAACCAGCAGACAGCTTGAAGAGGAGGCCAAGGGGAAAGCCAATGACGCTGTCGGAAAGGCCATGAAGGACATCCGTCAGCAGGCTGAAACGATGGCCACCGAAGAAGAGGCTCAGGAGGCTCAGGCTGACGCCGAAGCCGCCGCAGCGGAGCAGGAGCAGATCATTGCAGACGCCCAGCGCCAGGCTGATCAGGCGATGACGGAGAACGCCGAGGCCGCTGACGTGGAGGACTTCATCGCCCGGAACAATCCGGACGCCACGGAGGAAGAGAAGCAGCACATCCGGGAAATGTTCGCCAGGATCAGACCGGCGATGGCTGAAGAGCAGATGCAGGGCCTGACCCCGGAGCAGCAGGCAACGGCTGACCAGGATCGCAGAACTGCGGAGCGCAGCAAATTCCTGAATCAGGTGGCCACCCGGTTCGGGCTTGACGGGATCATTGAGGTTGATCCTGCGAATGAAACGGATGAAGGCAGAAGGGCGCTCGCGGACAGGCTGATCGGCGGCAACGGATACTACAACCCGGAAACGAACCAGATCGTGCTGAACCGGAATGCCACCACGGAGGACGCCCTCTACTTTGTGCTGGGCCATGAGCTGACCCATGTCACAGAGAAGGCCGGAGAGTATTCCAGCCTTGCGGACGCTATCCTCCAGCTCACCTTCGGGGAGGGCGTGACCTATCAGGGAATCCTGAATGACATGAAGGCCGGACGGACGAATTCTCCTCTGGCCCGGATGGTCAATGACCGGAGAGCCCAGTATGAGAAAGCCACCGGACAGTCCTACGGGGATGACTACTACCTGCAGGAGATCGTTGCGGATAATTTCGGCAGCCTGCTGCGCTGGGACTCTGAGAACCCTGAGGCCCAGCAGGGGCTGGTGAACCGGCTGGTGCAGGAAAACCCCAGCACGGCAAGGAAGATTTTTGAATCCCTGAAAAGTTTCCTGAAGAAGATGGTCGGCGCGAAGGGCGCCTGGCAGACCGATATGCAGAGGACTGTGGATATGTTTGCACAGGCCCTGGATAACGCGCAGACTGTACGGCAGCAGCCGGAATGGAAACAGCCCCCGCGGGTTTCCAGCTCTGTACGGGGAAAGACTACCGTTGTGAGGATGGCTGACGGATCTGTACGCAGATTCCAACAGACTGCTGATGCACTGGCCCGCTCTTATTCCCGGACATATCAGACCGAAGACAGCCTGGCTCGGGTATCAAAGAGTATTCAGGATATCCGAAACGAAGTCGTACAGGGCAGAGACGGAGACGCTGTTGCCCACACTCTCGAGCTTGCACGGGAAATTGCCCAGAATGCCGGGCTGTCTAAGAAAAACAGAGCTGTAACAGACCTTGCCCAGGCGATGAATGATTACTTCGGATCAAACATCCTGATCAGCCAGGATGAAGCCGACAGTATTGCCCGCACTTATGGAAGTGTTACCAAGGCTAACGGGATTCTCGCTGATGCTGGCGTAAAAGCCCGGATGACCGTAAACCCGGAAGCTACCGGCAGCTCTCTTGATGAGATCTATTCAGGCGATCAGTATGGTAATGATCCTGCAAAACGAGCCCTGCAGGTTGCACTGGGCGAAAATGACACACCTCAGATAGAAGACGTGATCAGTATGCTGGATCACAGCTCTACGGATCAGCACGGAGCTTTCCTTGACAGATATGCAGAAGGACGCACAATAACTGAATCTGAGCTGTCTGACCTGATCTTTAATGACCTTATCGAGGATGTCTTTAACTCCAGTGAGGTGGAGCCCGGGCAGGCCCAGCCCCTGACTGACAGGCAGGGCAATGAAACCGCTGCGGAAGAGCTGCGGGGCGGCACGGTTGCCCTTGATACTGAAAGACTCAGCCTGAACAGCTTTGACGAATCCGAACAGACCAGAACCGAGGTGGCCCTGCTCAATTATCGGGATGAGAACGGAAACAGGGTTTTCACCCCGGAGCAGGTTAAACAGTTTATGAAAAATGCGCTGGGCATTGCTTCCATAATTGCAGCCGACCGAGACAGGCTGGACTTTAAAGCAAACCCGCTTATGACCTTCCTGAAGAAG
>CAYQBQ010000048.1:0-7652 GCA_964415805.1 uncultured Clostridium sp. | reverse complement strand
AATTAACAAAAATTGCAAAACCTACAATATCAGTTATTACAAATGTAGGGACATCACATATAGGCAATTTGGGTTCCAGAGAAAATATTTTGAAAGCAAAATTAGAAATCCTAGACGGAATGGATAAAAAAGTTTTAGTTATAAATAATGATAATGATTTACTACATAAATATTATATAGAGAATAAAGAAAACGAAGATATTAAAATATATACTTATGGAATTGAAAATGAATCTGATGTAATGGCAGAAGACGTTATTTTAAATGAAAATGATAGTGAATTCATTTGCAATTTAAGAGGCGAAAAATTTAAAGTTAAAGTACCTGTTGGAGGAATTCATTTTGTTTATAATGCACTATGTGCTGCAACTGTTGGAAATATTTTAGGATTAGATATAAAACAAATAATACATGGTATAGAAACATTTGAATTAACTAAAAAGAGAATGGATATAACAGAATTAAAAAATGGAGTAACAATTATAAATGATAGTTATAATGCAAGTTTTGAATCAATGCAAGCTTCTCTTAAATATTTAGATGGATTAAATTGTAACAGAAAGATTGCGGTTCTAGGAGATATGTTTGAATTAGGTGAGTATTCAAAAGTACTTCATGAAAAAGTTGGTATAGAAGTTGTTAAAAATGATATAGATATTTTAATCTGCTCAGGAGAAAATTCCAAATATATTGTTGAATCAGCAAAAAATGCTGGAATGAGCAATAATAAAATTTATTATTTCGAAGATAAAAATGAAATTAAGAAATTTATAAAACAAAACTGGAAGAAAGGGGATGCTATTTTATTTAAAGCTTCAAATGGAATGAAGTTTTTTGAAATAGTTGAATCTTTATTAAAGTAATAGAAGGAGGGAAAATCCGATATGAGAAAGTTAAGATTAGGTATTGTTTTTGGGGGAATGTCTACTGAAAATGAAGTATCATGTGTATCTGCAATTTCAGTAATAAAAAATTTAAATAAAGAAAAATATGATATTTTTCCAATATATATAGATAAAAAAGGTTATTGGTTTGAAGTTCAAAATATAGAAAAGAATGAAAAAATAGGAGAAGAGATAGAGGATAAAACTTATATTAACAATCCTATTGAATTATTGAATACATTTGATGTGGTTTTTCCTGTACTACATGGATTGTACGGTGAAGATGGTACAATTCAAGGTCTTTTTGAATTGTTAAAAATTCCTTATGTTGGTTGTGGAGTATTAGCATCAAGTGTTGGGATGGATAAAGTTTATTCAAAAATTATTTTTGATAAAGCAGGAATTAATCAAACAAAATATATTTATATAAGAAATTATGGGGATAAATATATTTATGTTGATAATAATTTTAATGAAAAAATATTGGGATTAGAAGATATAACAAATATAATTATTAGAAAATTAAAATTTCCAGTGTTTGTAAAACCTTCTAATTCCGGATCAAGTATTGGAATCAGTAAAGCAAATAATGAAGAGGAACTAAAAAAAGCAATTGTGGAAGCATCAAAATTTGATAGAAAAATATTAATAGAAGAAGGAATTGTAGGAAAAGAAGTTGAATGTGCAGTTTTAGGAAATGAGGATGTTATAAGCTCATGTGTTGGAGAAATTAAATCAGCTGATGAGTTTTATAGTTATGATGCTAAATATAATAACCAAGAATCTAAGACGTTAATTCCAGCAGACATATCTGAACAAAAGTCAAAGGAGATTCAAGAATTGGCAATTAAAGCGTTTAAGGCTATTGATGGAAAAGGATTATCTAGAGTAGACTTATTTATAGAAAAAGGTACTGAAAAAGTATATATAAATGAAATAAATACTTTGCCGGGATTTACTAGTATTAGTATGTATCCAAAACTTTTTAATCAAATTGGAATTGGATATACAGAATTATTGGATAAGTTAATAGATTTAGCTAGGTGATTTTTGAGAAAAAGAAAAAATATCATTTTATAAAAAATCCATAAAAATCTATGGATTTTTTTACATTTTGTGATATAATATACCTACCTAATTTTTGGGGAGGATGTTAAATGAAATATAAGGATTATTATAAATTATTGGGCTTGGAAACAAGTCGAGTTTCAATAGAAGAAATTAAGTCAGCATATAGAACATCTGCTAAAAAATATCATCCTGATTTGAATGTTGGAGATAGCTTGGCAGAAGAGAGAATAAAAGATATTAATGAAGCATATAGAGTATTATCTGTTCCGGCTTCTAAAAGAAAATATGATAGAATTTGGAATTCAAAAAATAATGTAAAAAACTATCAGAAAATAAAAGGAAAAAACATTTTTAGTATGTTTTTAGGGGATGTTCAAGGATCAGAGAAAGAAAACATAAAAAATGCTAAAAGTCCGATAAAAGGTGAAAATATAGAAACAGAGATAAAAGTTAGCCTAGAAGATGCTTTCTATGGATTGGAAAAAAAGATATCATTAAGAACAGTTGAAGGAAAGATGAAAACTTTTTCAGTAAAAATACCTGAAGGAATAAGAAATGGCGAAAAAATAAGATTAATTGGCCAAGGAAAAAAAGGAGTCAATGGAGGAAAGTCTGGAGATTTATTTATAAAAATAGATATAGAAGATAATAAAGTTTTCAAATTATATGGAAGTGATTTATGTACAGATTTAAAACTTACTCCATGGGAAGCGGCATTGGGAACAAGAGTGGATATAAAGACAATAGATGGTGAAACAAAAGTCTATATACCACAGGGAATACAAAGTGGTGAGAAAATAAAGATACCTAGTAAAGGGTACAAAGATGGAAAAGGTGGTAGAGGAGATTTAGTTGCAGAGGTTAAAATAATGGTGCCAAAGGAATTAGAGTTAGATGAGAAAGAGATGTTTGAAAAGTTAAAAGAAATGTCATCATTTAATCCAAGAAAACAAGGATAAGATTACATAATTCTAAAAAGTGTTGACAAATGCTTGAAAAATAGCTATAATTATAAGTAGTGATGTGACAGAAGACAAACTATGGATTGGAATCATAGAAATGAGGTGTAAAAATGGACAATATACAAGGCAAACATTTTAGTATAACAGATCCTAAAGGGGTTAATACAGTGATTTATCAAGTATATAAAACCAAGAAAGAATATCAAAAGGAGTATCCTAAATATACAGTTGAAAGATTAGATCATATAGAAGAGTTAAGAGGAGATCTAAATAGAAAGACATTTTATGTAGAGGATCCTGCAAAAGATGGAAATACATTAGTTATATTATCTTTTCGGTCAGGATAAGGTTGTAATTAATACTGGATTATTATTAGGAGATGAATTAAGAATAACAAAAAAGCCAACACCTTTTAAATTTACAACACTATATTCAGAAAAAGATGAAGAATATAAGGAATTTAAATATACTCCAAATTTAAAAAGGCCTATATCAATTATAGACCCTGAAACTACAGAAGAAATAAAACCAGTGCTTTATTTTGATGAGCAAACAAATGAAGTAAAAGGAAAATGTAAATTAAAACCATATAAATCTTATTTTGCATTTGAAATAAGAGATAGTGAATAAGGAGGAGAAGCCAAATGGCGAATAAATCAAAGGATGTTAAAAATAGACCAGCTGGGATAAATGATAATTTTGAAATAGCAGTTATGGATATTAATAATGTTGTAGAAAAAGAAAATAGAAGACCTGTATTAAAAGTAAATGGTAGTGTAAAGATACCAAATTTAAGTACAGATTTACAACAGGGAATGTCTATTAAAGCATATGATGGTGGAAAAACTCAAGATATCGAAAGATAATACAAAAGATAGTAGGTGATTTTAATGAACTACAAAATAGAAGGAGCAATAAGAAAAAATAGAAAAAGTTTTATAGTTTGTGCAATACTATGGCTATTATTAGTCATAGTATTTGTTGCGCCATTTTCATATAGTGTATTTGAAGCAAATGCAAGTGGGGTGTTCTCATTAGATGTATTTTTGAATCAAATAATTGGGAATGTAACAAATCCATTTGGAACTTTAGGAAAAATTTTCACAACAGGAGGAGCAACACATGATTTTATATCATTATTGTTTGGGTTTTCAATATTTTATTTAGTAATATTTTTTATTGGATTTGCAAAATCTGCTCCAAAAAATGAATATACAGATTTTGAACATGGTTCAAGTGATTGGAGCCAAAAGGGAGAACAATATAAAATTTTAAGTAAAAACAAAGGAATTATTTTAGCCGAAGACAATTATTTACCACTTGATAAAAGAGGAAATGTAAATGTATTAGTAGTTGGACGGTTCTGGTTCTGGTAAATCAGCATCATATTCAATTCCTAATGCGTATCAATGTTTAGGGTCATATGTGTTTACAGATCCAAAAGGTGAACTTTATGATAGAACAGCAGGGTATTTGAGGGAACAAGGGTATGATATAAAAGTTTTAAATTTAGTTAGACCACAATATAGTGATGGATATAACCCATTAATGCACATTTCATCAGAATTAGATGTTGATGTTATTGCGAATACTATTGTAAAAGGACAGAAGACAGATAGTGGCTCAGATCCATATTGGGATGATATGGCAGAAATGTTATTAAAAGCATTAATATATTATTTAATTGCAACAAGACCAGAAGAGGAACAAAATTTAGCAAGTTGTGCGGAACTTGTTAGAGCTGCAAATAATAATGGAGGAAGTAACTTATTAACAGATTTAATTGGACAATTGCCATATGATCATCCTGCAAGAATGTATTATAAATCTATAGAAATAGCACCGGAAAAAACATATGGATCAATATTAAGTTCATTACAATCAAAGCTTGGTAAATTTGATTCAAAAGAAATAGCTGAATTGACATCAACAGATACAATAAATTTTGAAGAGATTGGAAGTAAAAAAACTGCAGTATACGTAATATCATCTGATACACATACAGCATATGACTTTTTGTTAACGATATTCTTTTCTCAAATGATACAACAATTATATGATTATGCTGACCAAAATGGTGGAAGACTTCAAGAAAGAACATATTTTATATTAGATGAGTTTGCTAATATAGGAAAAATACCAGATTTTGATAAAAAAATATCAACATCAAGAAGTAGAGGAATATCATTTAGTGTTATATTACAAAATATAGACCAATTGGAAGCTGTTTACGAAAAGTCATATGAAACTATAATGGGTAACTGCGATACTCATGTGTTCTTAGGAAGTAATTCATTTAAAACAGTTGAGTATTTCTCAAAACAATTGGGTGAAAAAACAATTGGAAGAGATAGTATATCAATAAATAAAGATAAACAAAATCATAAGACTGGAAAAAGTGTTTCAGATCAAGTTATGGCAAGAGCACTTATGACACCTGATGAATTAAGAAGGCTAGATAATGATCTGTGTATAATTTTTGAAAAGGGACTTAAACCAGTTAAAGCAAATAAATTCTATTATTTTAAACATCCGATGTCTAAGGAATTAGCAAAATATGAAATTAGTCATAATGATATAGGAGAAATAGATAGGGGAACATGGAGAAAATATAATCCATATAATCCTTATGTAGAAGATAAAGATGAAGAAAAAGTAAATAATTTAAATATTGAATCATTAGATGATTTATTTGATGATATTGATGAAGATAAAAAAGAGGATAATAAAAAAATTAAGACTAAGCCTAAAGAAGAAACAACATTAGACAATATGTTAGATTTGAATTTGGATGACGCTCCAGTTCTTCCACAAGAAGATGAGGATGATACATATGATTTACAAAAAGAGCTTGAAGCTAAATTTGATGAACTATTTGGACCTTTGGATGATGATTAATATTTTAGATAAATGGAAGTTATTATTAAGTAACTTTCATTTTTTATATTATTAACTAATCATTAGTTAACAATGAACAAAAGTTTTTATGAAAATTTATGATGTTCGCTTGTTTTTTAACATTAAATGCTGTATAGTAAGTGTTATAGAAAATGAGATAAGCAAGTGTGTTGCCACTTTACTTCATTGTTTCTACTATGGGAAAGTGAGGTGGTGTTTATGGAATTTATATTATTTTTAATATATACATAAATTTTGAAAAAAAGGAATAAATAAAACAACACAACTTTTCTTTGACCGGCAGATGTGTTGTTACAACAATATGTGGTAACCACCATTTGTGGTTTTCATTTCCTATATACATTATAACATATTATAAATAAAAGGCAAATATTATGGAGGAGAATATGAAATTTGTACATATAGCAGATATGCATTTTGATAGCCCATTTGTAAATCTTTCTGACAAAGAAGGTTTAGGAGATTTAAGAAGATTACAACAAAGAAAAGTATTTAAAAAAGTAATAGAATATATAAAAGAAAATAATATAAAATATTTATTTATATCAGGAGATTTATATGAACAAAAATACATAAAAAAGTCAACCATTGAATATATTAATAATTTATTTAAAGAAATTCCTGAAACAATAATATTTATATCACCGGGAAACCATGATCCATATACAAAAAATTCATATTATAATAAATTTTATTGGAATGAAAATGTAAAAATATTTACATCAAAAATAGAAAGAATTGAATGCGAAGATGCAAATATTTATGGGTATGGATTTGATGATTTTTATTGTAAAGACAGTGGAGTTGAAAATATAAATTTAAATGATAAAGAAAAATTAAATATATTAGTAATTCATGGAACTTTGGATGGTGGAACTATAGAAAATAGTGAATATAATCCATTATCTTCAAAAATTTTAAAAGAAAAAGGATTTAACTATGTTGCATTAGGACACATTCATAAATTAGATTATAATAGAGAAGAAAATCAGAATATTGTATATCCAGGGTCTACAGCTTCATTAGGATTTGATGAGCTTGGTGAGCATGGAATGATAGTCGGAGAAATTGAAAAGGAAAAAATAAATTTAGAATTTATTCCACTTGATGAAACAGAATTTAAACTATATGATTTAGATGTTACAAACATAATTTCAAGAGAAGAACTAATTGAAAAAATTAATGAATTAAATTTTGATGAAAATAATTTAATTGAAATTATTCTAATTGGAAAAAGAAATTTTGAGATTGATAAATATGAATTATACAAATTAATTTCGAATGATAAAGTAATAAAAATAAAAAATAAAACAAAAATAAATTATAATCTAGAAAAAATAGCTAATGATACTACTTTAAAAGGATTGTTCGCTAAAGAAATGTTAAAAAAATTAAATGATGAAAATATTTCAGATAATGAAAAAGAAATAATAGAAAAAGCAGTTGAAATTGGTATGGAAGCATTAGATTAAAAAACTGTTTTTTGGGACGTAGGAAAAAAACAGCTTTTTAAAATAAATAATTAATATATAAAATATTGAGGAGGAAATATTTTTGAAAATAAATAAATTAAAAATAAATTCTTATGGAAAATTAAAAGAAAAAGAAATTAATTTTGAAGATGGAATAAATTTAATATATGGACAAAACGAAGCGGGAAAATCAACAGTAATTAAATTTATTATTAATTCTTTCTATGGAATTTCAAAAAATAAAAAAGGAAAAGAAATTTCAGATTTTGAAAAATATAAACCTTGGTCAGGGGACGAATTTTCTGGGAAAATAGAATATAAATTAGATAATAATGAAAAATATG
>CAYQBQ010000047.1:0-7696 GCA_964415805.1 uncultured Clostridium sp. | reverse complement strand
GATAGCACATATACATTATATTTAAAAAATCAAAACCAAAATGTAAGGAAGCAAGCTTTTAATTTAATGTATAAAAAATACAGTGAATTTATTAATACAATAACAGAGATGTATATAGCAAATGTAAAAACAAAATCAAAAACAGCAAAATTAAGGAAATATAATTCAAGTTTAGAAAAAGCAGTAGAAAATGATGATGCAAGTATTAAAGTATATAATAGTTTAATAGAAGCGATCAATGAAAACATTTCATCAAATTATGAATTTTTAAAGTTAAAAAAGAAAATGTTAAATATTTCAGAAATGCATATGTACGATTTATATGTAAATCCATGTGAACAAGGCAAAGATGAAATAACATTCGAAGAAGCAAAACAAGAAGTTTTAAATGCACTACAAGTATTAGGCGAACAGTATACGAACAAATTAAAAGAAGCTTTTGATAACAATTGGATAGATGTATATGCAAAACCAAATAAAAGAGGTGGGGCATACAGTATGGGAGTATATGGTATACATCCATTTGTATTAACTAATTTTGTAATCAGTAAAAGAGATGTAAGCACAATTGCTCACGAGTTAGGACATAGCATGCATTCTTATTATTCAAACAATAATCAAGGAATAATAAATAGTAACTATACGATAATGGTAGCAGAAGTTGCTTCAACAGTAAACGAAATTTTATTAAGTGATTATCAAATTAAGAATGAAGAAGATAAAAATAAAAAGGCTGAATTATTATATGAATTATTAGAAATGATAAGAGCAACTTTTTTCAGACAAGCAATGTTTGCGGAATTTGAAAAAATAGTCCATGAAAAAATTGAAAATGAAATAATGCTTTCTTCAGATGATTTAAACAAAATTTATTATGAATTGAATCAAAAATATTTTGGAGAAGCGGTTAAAATTGATGAACAAATAAAATATGAATGGGCAAGAATTCCTCATTTTTATAGTGATTTCTATGTATATAAATATTCTACAGGAGTTTCTGCTGCGATAGCTATTGCAACTAAAATTTTGAATAAAGAGCCTGGTTTTGTCGAAAAATATATAGAAATGCTTAAACAAGGATGTTCTAAAAAGTCAATAGATTTATTGAAGATGGTTGATGTTGATTTAGAAAGTAAAGATACTTATAAAACAACAATTAAATTTTATACTGAAAAAATTAATGAATTAAAAGAACTTATTTAAAATAAAGCTAAGGAGGAATTTATATGGCAAAGGAAGAAGTAATAGATAAAAAAACAAGTGAAATAGATGACGAACAAACAAAAACAAAGACAAAAATAGAAGCGGAAAAAGCAACAAAAAAGAGAATATTTACAATTATGGGATTATCTATATATAAAATATTAGCATATTTTATAATTTACAGTGTAGTAGGATATATAATAGAAACATTATTTGGAATTGTAACAAAAGGAACTTGGGAAAGTAGGCAAAGCTTTTTATATGGGCCATTTTGTGCTATATATGGATTGGGTGCCTCTATAATGATAATTTTTTTGCATAAATATTCTAAAAGATATAACACATTATTTCTTGGAGGATTTATAGTAGGTTCTATAGTTGAATATTTGGTTAGTTGGATTGGTGAACTAATATTAGGAGTTAAATGGTGGGATTATTCTGATATGCCACTTAATATAAATGGAAGAATATGTGTATTTTTCTCGATATTTTGGGGATTTTTAGCACTATATCTAATTGCATCATTTAATCCTAAAATAGATAGAATGATAGATTGGTTTAAAAGAAAATTTTCTTTAAAAAATTTAAAAGCACTTACAGTAACTGTAACTATTATTTTATTTGTAGATTGTGTAATATCTGTGGTTGCAATGTCTTTCTTTTTAATAAGAATGGTTGCTAAAAACGACTTAAATGTACCTAATAAAGAAATCATTATGCAAAAGTATGAGAATATATATAATAATGAAAAGTTGTCTGATTTTATATATAAATTTTGGGGAGATAAGAAGATGATTAGAACTTTTCCAAATATAAAAGTCGAAGATGTTGATGGCAATATAATTTATATTGATAGTTTATTAAAAGATATACAACCATATTATTTTAGATTTCATGAACCTAGAAACATAAGTTTTAAATTTAATCAAAAATAATTATAAATGAAAAACGAACATTTTTTTGAAAAAGTATTGACAAAGAATAAATGTTCGTTTATAATTATCTCACAAAGCAAACAAATATTCTTTAAATGCAAATGGAGGTAATTATAATGAAAATAGTAAATAAAGTAAAATTTTTAAAAACAATTGTTATATTAGGAGCAATTATTATTGCATTAATGATATTCTCAAATAATACTTATTCAAAGGGAGAAATTGGTTATAAAGAAGATTATATTTATTCAGGCGATACTTTATGGAACATTGCAGAATATGAATTGAAAAATAATAGATATTTTGAAAATAAAGACATTAGAGATGTTGTATACGAATTAAAAAATATAAATAATTTTTCAAGTTCAGAATTATATGTTGGACAAAAAATAAAAATTCCTGTGTATAAATGATTGATATACTTGTTAAAATGTAGTATAATAAGTCTATCAGTAAAAATAAATAAGGAGGAAGATATTATGACTAGTAGTGATAAAATTGTTCCTTTTAGGCAGATGAAAGATCGGAAAAAATCTGAATTTAGATTAGAAACCGAGGTATCGATTTATATATGCAGAAATGAAGAAAAATATACTTTTGATTGCTCATCGCCAGATAGTAATATTACTATTGAAGAAATAATGAATATTTTAGAAGAAGTTCTTATGGATTTATCAAAAAAAGTGGGTAAAATAAAAATTAGTGCAAATGATTGTTATGAGGTTTGTTTTACATTGCTTTGTTATAAGAAAAATCATAATTACAAGTATATTTGTTTACCTCAAAATATTAGTTCGGAAAAATTAGCCGAATACTTATTTACTTTTATTAGCATATATAAATACAAGAAAAATCAGCACTAGCAATGGTGCTGATTTTTTAAATATCTGCTAAAGGGTTATTTTCAATAGCATCACGAGCTTGTTCATTAGCAACATGAGTATAAATTTCAGTAGTAGAAATACTCTCGTGACCTAAAACTTCTTGTAATGCTCTGATATCTACATTACCATATTGATACATTAAAGTAGCAGCAGTATGTCTTAACTTGTGTGTAGAATATTTTTTTGTATCTAATCCTGCAGCTAAAAGTTCTTTATCTACAATATACTGAACTGTTCTACGACTGATTCTTTCTTTTCTTTCACTTAAAAATAATGCTTTTTTTGAATTTTGTTTATCAGTCTTAATACCTTCTTTAGGACGTACATTTAAATAGTCATTTATTGCATTTATACAAGCTTTATTTAAGTAAACAGTTCTTTCTTTATTTCCTTTACCAATAACTGTCATTTTATTCTCAGAAAAATCTATATCATTAATATTTATTCCGACTAATTCAGCTAAACGCATACCACAATTCAAAAATAGAGTGATTATAGCATAATCTCTTTTTGAATTTCTATTATCGTCATTTGCGGTAACATTTAGAAGCTTTTTACTATCTTCTAAACTCAAATATTTAGGAAGTCTTCTATCTAGTTTAGGAGTTTCAAGATTTTGTGCTGGGTTTACTTCAATCAAATTAGCTTTTGCACACAAATAATTAAAGAAAACTCTTATACTAGATGCTTTTCTTGCACGAGTTGCTGCTTTGCTATGATAATTTGTAGTTAAAAAACTCAAAAAAGCATGAATATCGTCTAATTTAATCTTTTTTATTACACTAATGGGAATATCTTTGATTGATATATTTGAAAATTCTTCTTCGTTTGCCATATTGAATCTTACATTTATAAATTTTAAAAACATTGCTAAATCATAATTATATTCTTTAATAGTATTTGGTGATTTATTTAATATTGTTATAGTATAATCTAGAAAGGAATTTAAGTAATCTGGATTTTCTTCATGACTCATCATATATTTCACACTCCAATTTTTTATTTACTATATAACAAATATCATATAATATTTGTAAAATCAAGTGTCAATCCTTGAATATAAAAAAATTTATGTTATAATTTATTTTACTTAATATATATTATGAAATGGAGGAAATAAATTTATGGAAATAATTATTAATATATTAAATAGTTTTGAGATACAATCGATTATAAAATTATTATTAGGAATAATTTTAGCCGGAATTATAGGACTAGAAAGGTCATCGTGGAGTAAACCAGCGGGATTTAGAACACATGCTTTGGTAGGGGTAAGTGGTGTATTAGTTATGTTAGCTGGTGAATATATGGCTCAAAAGTATAATATAGATCCTTCAAGAATTCCAGCACAATTATAATATTATAGAATTAGAAATATTTCTAAGCAAAGATAATTCTAATACAATTAATGAAATTAAAAAATTTCTTATAGAAAGAGAGGTTGAAATAACTCAAATAGATATGTCTACATATGAAAGTGACAATATAATAAAAATCATAGGAAAAGATAAAAGAAAATCAGAACACTCTTTAGTGTCAGAATTAATAGAATTTGAAGATGTGATTCAAGTTCAACAAATATGATATAATCTATACAATAAACATATAAAGGAAAGGGATAATAGTTGTTTAATAAAAAAAAGAAAAAAGAAAAAATGATACTAGAAGACGAAGAATATGTTCCAAAAGCTTTTAGAAAAAACAAGGAACAAGAAAATAATATAAAAGAAAAACATAAAACAAAACATGGCAGAAAAGTTGCAGTGAAGAATAATAAAAGAATAAAAAGAAAAATTTTTAAAATATTAATAGTTATAATTTTAATAATAATTATTGTATTAGGAATTTCCTTAGCTATTTTTTCTAATCGTTGGAAAAAACTTGCTAAAGAAATGTTTAACAACAAAAATTCAGTAGTAATAGATACAGATGGAAATGAGATTGCAAAAATTGGTTGTGAAAGAAAAAATAAGCAAATAGCTTTAACTGATATTCCTGTAGATTTAAAAAATGCCTATGTTGCAATTGAAGACGAACGTTTTTATTCTCATAACGGAGTAGATATAAAAAGAACAGGAGGAGCTATATTGTCTTATATTACACATAGAGGAAGCTCTTCGTATGGCGGTAGTACTATAACACAACAACTAGTAAAAAATTTAACAGGAGATACAACAGACAGCATTGCACGTAAAATAAAAGAATGGTGGAAGGCATGGCAATTAGAAACTTGTTTTTCAAAGGATGAAATATTGGAGATGTATTTAAACATAATATATGTTGGGCCTAATATGTATGGAATAGAAACAGCTAGCCAATATTACTTTAACAAATCTTCAAAAGATCTATCATTAGAAGAATGTGCATTTTTGGCTGGAATAAACAATTCTCCTAATTCGTACAATCCGTTTGGCGAAAAAGATAATAGTGAAAAAATAAGAAAAAGAACAAAAACTGTTTTATCTAAAATGTTAGAATTAAATTATATCAATGAAGATAACTATAATGAATCAATAAATAATGTAGATAAAGGCCTAAAATTTAAAAAAGGAAAGATAGAAACAGACAGTGCAGTATATTCTTATCATACTGATGAGTTAATTTCAGAAATAATAAAAGATATTACAAAAAAATATAAAATGTCTGAAACATTTGCTACAAACTATATTAATATGGCTGGATTAACTATACATAGTACACAAAGTTCTAAAATACAAGAGATTACTGAAAATGAATTTGAAAAATCTAAATATAGAATTCCTTCTAAAAACGGTGGAAATTCATCACAGGCAGCAATGGTTATTATTGATCACAAAACAGGATATGTGCTTGGTTGTGTACGGAGGATTAGGAAAAAAGACGGAAGTAAGACCTCTAAACAGAGCTACTCAGAGTATAAGACAGACAGGTTCAGCTATTAAACCATTATCTATATTAATACCTGCAATTGACAAAAAAATTATTACAGCATCATCTATATATGATGATACAGAACAAGACTTTGCAGATGGATATCATCCAACAGATTATAATAAAGCTTTAGGAAAAATTACAGTCAGAAGAGCAGTAGAATCTTCTCAAAATATTCCATTTGTAGAAATAATGCAAGAATTAAAACCAAAAAATTCAATAAAATATTTGAAAAAGATGGGAATTAGTACACTAACTGACGAAGATAAAACTTTAGTTTTAGCATTAGGAGGTTTACAAAAGGGAATAAGTCCATTAGAAATGGCAGCTGCTTATGCTATGATTTCAAATGATGGAGTATATATAGAACCTACTTTTTATACTAGTATTAATAACAAAGCAGGTGATACAGTTGTAAAAACACATCAATCAAAAAGAAGAGTTGTTTCAAAAGAAGTAGCATATATTGTAAAACAATTGGTAACTCAGCCTGTAAATGGAAATAACGGAACTGCTACATATTGTAAAATTTCAGGTGTTGATGTTGCGGCAAAAACAGGGACAACAGATGATAATTATGATAGATGGCTTTGTGGATTCACACCATATTATACAGCTGTTACTTGGTATGGATATGATGTAAATGAATCGATAGAATATAATAAGAAAAATCCGGCGGGATTAATATGGGCGAATGTAATGTCAAGAATTCATGCTGGATTAAAAAGTGCCACTTTTGAAAAACCAATTTCAGTTACTAGTTGTACTATATGTGCTGACACTGGAAAAAGAGCAACTACAGGATGTCCTAATACATATACAGAATATTTTTTAAGATTTACAAAGCCGGAATTGTGTGATAAACATTCAGGTTCTGAGTCAAAGAAAAATACAACAACAAATACAATTCAAAATATACAAGATACTATAAAAGAAATTACACAAGATATAGATGTATTAGATCCTCAACAAGTAGAATCTACAAACAAAAACACTAATACAATTACTAATTCTACTACTGTAAACAACAATAATAATAATAAAGTAGACAAATCTGAAACAAATAATATTAAAAATACAGTTACCAATAGTTCTTTAAGTAATAACTTGACTAATAATAGTAGTTCTGATAGTACAAAAAATACAAATACATCAGTATCAAATAATGTAGATTCAACCAATATAGTTAAAAATAAAGTTTTAGATAAAAATGATAAAACTGATGACAATAATCAGTAAAGCAAAAAAAGCAATAATTTAAAAAATATTATTGCTTTTTTTATACTCTTGAAGTATAATAAGTATGAAATGTATAACTACATAAAAGAGGAGGTGATGTTATGAAAAAAGATAAATATGTTGGAATTGCAAAAGTTGGAGAGAAAGGACAAATTGTAATACCTGCAGAAGCAAGAAAGATGTTTAATATTAATTCAGGAGATTCAATAATTGTATTGTGTGATAAGGATAAGGGGATTGCACTTATTAAAGCTGATGTTATAGAAGATATGTCAAATAAATTTTTTTAAAGGAGACCAACTATGAAAAGTCAATAGAAAAATAAAAAATTTTAAAAAAAATTTCTATAGAAAAAAGGTCAACTTTAATAACCGTTTTTAGTCAATTTTTTAAAAACGGCTGTACACATTGAAAAATCAATATTTAGTTAATCTAGGTTAAATGCAACATTATCTTTTAACATTTTAAATATGATACGAACTAATTTATGAGCAACATGTCCAAGAGCACAGTAATGAGATTTAC
>CAYQBQ010000046.1:6529-7898 GCA_964415805.1 uncultured Clostridium sp. | reverse complement strand
TTATATAAAATCCACCATCTACAATTTCCTTTATCACATCATTATTATCAGTTATCAGTAATAAAGCACCTGTTTTAGCTCTTAGTATATTCTCCAGTCCATCTCTTATAGGTGTTCCTGGCGCTATTAATTTTAGAAGTTCTGTCAATTTTATTCCTCCATTTCATTTATAGCCATCTAAATTATTTTCAAATCTGGGGCTTGTCTATATTATCTTAATCCCAATTTTTTCATTGCTTCATTTACATCTTTGACACCTATTATATCTAATTTAAATTCTTCTTTCAACCCTTTTTTATTACTTTCTGGAATTATACATTTTTTAAATCCTAACTTTTCGGCTTCTTTCAATCTTTTTTCAATCAAATTAATTCTTCTTACTTCCCCTGTTAAGCCAACTTCACCCATTATAACAACTCCTTTTTCAATTGGAGTATTTTTATAACATGAGGCTGTTACCATTAAAATTCCTAAATCAATTGAAGGCTCACTTATCTTTAATCCTCCAACTACATTTAAATAAACGTCTTGTGATCCTAAATTCATTCCTGCTCTTTTTTCTAAAACTGCAATCAAAAGTGCTAACCTATTATAATCTATACCATTTGCAGTTCTTTTTGGAAATCCAAATACACTTTGAGTTGTTAGTGCTTGCAATTCTACAAGTACAGACCTAGTCCCTTCCATACAAGATACTATACAAGAACCTGGTGGATTGTCCTCTCTTTCTGAAATCAAGACATCTGAAGGATTTGTTATTTC
The DNA here is from genome assembly GCA_964415805.1 of uncultured Clostridium sp. Taxonomy (GTDB): domain Bacteria; phylum Bacillota; class Clostridia; order TANB77; family CAG-508; genus CAG-269. Next base: position 7,136 of record CAYQBQ010000046.1, on the reverse strand, counting down.
ACACATTCCTTCTCCTCTCATTTCAAACATTCCAATTTCATTTGTAGAACCAAATCTATTTTTTACACCTCTTAAAATTCTATATGAAAAATATCTTTCACCTTCTAAATAAAGAACAGTATCTACCATATGTTCTAATACTCTTGGTCCTGCTATGTTTCCTTCTTTTGTAACATGTCCGATTATTATTGTTGTTATATTTCTAGATTTACATACTCTCATAATTTGAGATGTAATTTCTCTAACTTGGCTTACACTTCCGTGCAGCAGCAGAAATTTCTTCTGAATACATTGTTTGAATTGAATCGATTATTACTAATTTAGGATTTATATCTATAATGTTTTGATTTACAATATCAATATCTGTTTCTCCTAGAAATAAAATATGTTCATTGTTGATTCCGCAATCTATCAGCTCTTAGTTTGATTTGCTCTGCAGACTCTTCTCCTGAAACATATAAAACATTGCCTTCCCCTTTAACTTTATCACATATTTGTAAAATTAAAGTTGATTTTCCAATACCAGGTTCTCCACCAAGTAGAATTAAAGAACCTTTTACAAGCCCTCCTCCTAATACTCTATCCAATTCGTCAAATCCTGTTGATG
>CAYQBQ010000046.1:0-6519 GCA_964415805.1 uncultured Clostridium sp. | reverse complement strand
ACCTGTATTAATTCTTAATGTTTCTTTTGCTTCATAAGAATTTAATTTTTGTGGTGTGTTATTAGATGTTTTATCTGCCTTTAACGAACTGTTTTTACTCTCAATAATTTTTTGTTCAAAAAATGTGTTCCAACTTCCACATGCAGGACATTTTCCCAGCCATTTTGTTGATTCGTATCCACATTCATTACACACAAATACTGTTTTATTTTTTGCCATTTTTTCCTCCTTGTAAATTGGTCAATATGGACTCTCTTTTTTAACTTAGAAAAGTATAACACATATTTTTTTTATGTGCTATACTTTTTTCATTTTATTCATAAATTTTTAAAATCAACATACATTTTAATAAATATCATAGAAAAGAGGATTTATATGTTTGTTTTTAATGTTAAAGTAAATCGGAAGTAAAATTTTTAAATATTTTTTTGTTGGAGTTATAATCCTTTTGATTATTATATTAGGAATAGTTATGTATAAGGTTTTTAGTGGTGCAAATAATTCATCTAAGTCAAATAGTTGTATTCCTCAAAGTGGTGTTTCTCAAATATCACCTAAAAATTATACAAATATTTTAAAGACTGTTCATGAAAATATAGATTCCTATGTTGGTAAAAAGATTTGTTTTACTGGCTATGTTTATAGGGTTTTAGATCTACAAGATAATCAGTTTGTTTTGGCTCGTGATATGATAGTTAGTTCTAATTCACAGTCTGTTGTTGTTGGTTTTTTGTGTGAGTATGATAATGCTAAAGATTTTGCTGATAATTCATGGGTTCAAGTTACTGGTGAGATTTTTAAGGGTGATTATCATGGTGATATGCCTATTATAAAAATTACTGACATGAAATCTGTTGATAAACCTTCTCAAGAGGAGTATGTTTATCCTCCTGATGATAGTTATATTCCAACTGCTGGGGTTTTATAAAATAAAAAGCAAATAATTGCATTTATATGCCTTTTATTTGCTTTCTTTATTTTATTTTTTCATTAAATTTTAGCCATTTTTCATCATTTGGATTTTCTTTTATCTCTTTTTCAATTTGTTTCAAATCTAAAGCAGATATTTCGTCTATAACTTTTTCAGCTAATTCTTTTGTTAAGATTTTAGTTTTTCCTTCTTTATCAAATACTTTATCTTGTACTTTAATTGGTATTTTTACATTATATTTTTCTATAAGAAATTTATTTAATATATCATAATCATTATAGATATCTTTTGTAAATATATCTAAGTATTTATTATAAAATAAATAATCAGTTACTAAATGAAGAAAATATCCTCTTTTATAACTATCTTCTAATTTATTTTCTTTTAGAAAGTCTTTTAATATTGTCTTACTACTTGATATTCCATAATGTGTTAGTGATTTGTCTGATACACTGTCAGGATAAATTACTCCTTCAATAAATTCTTTATAATTTTCTTTTATGTCACTGTGTTTTTTTAAATATTCTTCAGCTACTGCTAAGTGTATAACATATCCAGCCATATTCTTCTCCTCCTCTTTTTTTAGTATATATTTAAAAATAATAAAAGTCAATATAAAAATCGTATAACAAATAGCTTGTTATACGATTTAGGAGTTCTTTTAATTCTACTATTGTTATTCGGACAACAATTGCTGTCTGTAATAAGTAGAGCTTCTTGTTTTAGCCATTTCGGGATCTCTGTATGTGAATACAATATTCAATCCCTCATCATTGTGAAGATCTTGACCTTGCCAATCCGATCCTATGAATACTGCATCTATTGAATGACCGTATTTTTTTTGAATCCATTCGTTGGCTTTTTTCCTTTCTAACGTATCAGCAATATAAACCGAATCGACAAAGTTTAATTTTGAAACTATATTCGCTCTATCCGCTGCACACATAAGTGGTTTCTTGTTTTTATAAGACATTACAAGATCATCATCATTAATCCCTACTACAAGAATATCGCACTGTGAAAATGCCTCAGTCAAATGCTCAATATGTCCCTGGTGAAGAAGATCAAACGTTCCTGGAACATAGCCAATATGATACTGTTTTGTTTTTGGATTTTTATAGTAGTACTCCTCTTTCTTAATTTCAATAGAGGACTCATCAGTTACCTCGAAAACAAAATCAACTCCCTTGATGTACGACATAATCTTTGCCCGTTCATTATATGGCCTTAATGGTTTTCTTTTCTGTTTATTTGTTACTAATTCGTCAGAATATATACCTATTCCTAAATTTTCACAGCTCTCCCGAGCAACCTCGATGCGTTCAAGTAACTCTACTGTAATTACCTCACAGGAGTCACATATAAAGTCCATGTATTTTTTCATACAAAAAACTCCTTTCATATTAAGATATACTTTATTATATCATATTTTACATAATTAGTCAAAAATAACATGGCAACTAGAATTTTTTATCTTGTTACTTTTATTTACTATCCATAATGCTTTTAAATACCCCCTCATCTATCAAAGTTGCAAAAACATTTTTTATAATAATCAGTATAATAGGACCAATCAACATGCCAATAACACCAATAAATTTAAATCCTGTATACATTGCAATAAGAGTAAATATTGGGTGAGTTCCTATATGCTTACTAACTAATTTAGGTTCTAAAAATTGTCTTATAACAGACATTATTATAAATAAAACAATAATTGCAATACCTAATTTTAAATCCCCATTTAATGCTGAAATTATAGCCCATGGAACCATAACCGTTCCAGAACCTAGAATTGGTAGTGCATCAACAAATCCTATAAATAATGCCATTAATAGTGGAAATTCAATATTAAACTTTGCAAATTTCAGTATATATAATCCTATTAAAGAAATTATAAAAGAAACTAATATTAAAGTCGCTTCTGCTTTTAAATATCCACCTAAAGTTTTTGTCAAATCTCTAATATGATTTCCTACTTTAAATACCCATTTTTTGGGAAAGTGATGTTCAACTTGATCTAAAATATATACCTTATCAACACATATTAAATATAATGCCATTATCGTTACAACAAAATAAATTGCAATTGTTGGTATTGAAGTTACAATATTTAATAATCCTGTTAAAGCATTTCTAATCCAATTAGATACTGTATTTAATAATCCTCCTGTTGAATTTTGTATTATGGTATTTATTTCATTTGGTAAATGGATTTTGCTCATATCAAATTTGCCAGTAAAATTTTGAAATAATATGTATGCTTTTTCTACATATCCATTTAACCCTTGTAATAAATTTGAAGCTTCCGAAATTAATGCTACTACTCCCCATATCAATGTACCGATTATTATTGCTGATACTATAACAAAAATAATTATTGAGCTTTTTTTTCTTGTTAATTTTAATTTTCTCATAAGGAATCTTATTGCTGGCTCTATTATTAAAGATATTATGAATGCTATTAAAAAAGGCATATAAAATATTGATAATTTAAATGCCAAAAATAATCCTACTAATATTAATATTACATATAAAAATCTTCTTAATACTCTTGTCCAATAAGACATGTCAATAATCATAACCAAATTTCTCCTATGTAATTATTATATGTAATATTCCATTTTATATTCTTAGTATAAAAAGGGATTAAGGGGCCACCACACAAAATCCCTCTTTTACAATCAATTTAACAACATTTACATTAGTTTAAAAAAAGAGGGATTTTGTGTGGTGGCCCCCTAATCCCTTTTGGATGGTAGCCCCTTAATCCCACTTTTATTGATTATTTTTATTTGTATTGCAATCACATATATTACTTATTGTATTACAAACTTGTTGTGTACCAAGTTGAATATCATTTTGTGCTAAATCGCCTAAAGTTAAAATTCCTATTACATGATTATTTTCATCACAAACAGGTAATCTTCTTATTTGATTATTTCCCATTTTAGTTTCTGCATTTGACATTTCATCATCTTCTTTACAAGTACATACATCTGTTGACATTATATCACTTGCTGTTGTATTGTTTGCTTCTTTATTACATGCTACTGTTCTTAATAAAATATCTCTGTCTGTTAAAATCCCACAAATACAATTGTTACTATCACATACAGGAATACATCCAATATGATTTTCACTCATTAATTTTGCAACCTCATCTATTTTTGTTTCTGGTTTTACACAACATACATCCTTACACATACAGTCTTTTACTTTCATTTATATACCCACCTTTCTTTTTCTTTGAATTAAACAAATTTTCATTTTCAATGCGATACTCTATAAATCAACAAGAAAATTTTAAAATTTGCTTTCTTAAATTATTGTTTATCAAAATAAAAAAAATATGCAAAATTTAATTTGCATATTTGGAAATTTTTTCATTTTTTAGTTTTCATAAATATCATAATTTGATATTTCAAAATCCCTATTAAACATTGTTCCTCCTGGTCCAAATCCCGGTCTAAAAGGTGGTCTCATTGGTGGTCTAGGTCCTGGCATTGGAGGACGTGGCATTGGTGGTCTTCCTGGTCTTTCACCTGGTCTCCTTCTTCTTAATAACTCTCTAATTAATAATATTTGTATTAAATCCCTAAGACCTGTATTTATTTGTCTTGTTTCTCTTTTTTCACTTGACGTTTCACTTATTTTAACACTTGGTTGTTTTTCTGAAATTTTTGCCATGTTTGAATTAGTTGTTTCTGATTTTCTTACTTCGTTTCCTAAATTGATGTTAAGTTGAACTTCTGCTCTTCCCTCTAAAGCAAAATATATTTCATTTGTCATATTTTGTATATCATCATTTGATACAGATGTTCCAACACTATCGCATTTTTTTTGTACCATTGGATAAACAATTTTATATATCTCAGGATAACAATTTTCTAAATCCATACTTGATGCTGTGTTCATTGAATTTATATTCATATTTGAATTCATCATATTTTGATTTCTATAATCTGCGAAATCATCTTCATACGACCTCATTGGTGGATATCCTAAAATACTTCTTATGTAGTCATCATATGTTTCGTTATACATAATAAACCTCCCTCATTTTTTACTTCTATATCATATGAGAAAGGTTTTATTTTGGTTAAATATTATTTACTAAATTTTTAAATTTTTCGCCTCTATCTGCAAAATTTTTAAACATATCAAAACTTGCACTTGCAGGTGAAAATAACACTACATCACCTTTTTTAGATGTTTTTTTTGCAATATCTATTGTTTGCTCTAAAGAATCACACATATAAATATCAATTTTTTTATTTTGTTTATCTGCTTCATTTTTTACTGCATCAAATATTTTTTCCGCAGTTTGACCTATTAATATTAATGTTGAAACTTTATCTAATACTGGCTTTGCAAGTGGTTCGTAATCTAAATTCTTGTCATATCCTCCGGCAATTAAAATTATATTTTCCTTAAAAGCATTTATTCCTGATAATGTTCTTGTTGGTGAAGAGCTTGCAGAGTCATTATACCATTTTACTCCATCAATTTCTCTTATAAATTCTATTCTGTGTTCAACTGGTTTGAATTCTTTTATTGCTTGGACAGCAGTTTCTGTATCTACTAGAGTTTTTGTTGCAGCTAACGCAGTTGCAATGTTTTGAAAATTATGGTTTCCTCTTAAAATCACTTCATTTGTATTTAAAATATGTTTTCTAACTTTATCTTCACATTCTTTTATTATCTCTTCATCTACTATAAAGCCATTATCTAATTTTTCTTTACTGCTAAAGAATATAACTTTTCCTTTTGCTTCTTTTGCACAGCTTCTTGTTATATCATTATCATAATTTAAAATTAATATTCCGTTTTCATCTTGATTTTTAAAAATGTTCTTTTTGGCATCTATGTATTCTTGATAATCTTTGTGAATATTTAAATGATTTGGTGTTATATTTGTAATAACTGCTATATCTGGACTTACTTGCATATTCATTAATTGAAAACTACTTAATTCTAATACTACAATATCATCTGGTTTTATTTCTGGCAATTTTGTAAATAATGGTGTTCCTATATTTCCCCCTAAGAAAGTGTTGTATCCTGCTTTTTTTAATATTGCATTTATCATACTTGTTGTTGTTGTTTTGCCATCACTTCCTGTAACTCCTATAATTTTACATGGGCACATTTCCATTAACATTTCTACTTCTGTTGTAACAATTGCTCCTCTATCCGCTTCTTCTTGCAATTCTTTTCTTGTTGGTAGGCAACTTGGTGACCTAAATATAATGTTAAATCCTTTTAATTTTTCAAGGCAATTTTTTCCAAATGAATATTTGAATTCATATGTATTTATTTTTGTTATTATATTTTGTGGGATTTCATCAATTGTTCTTTCATCAAAAACAGTTACTTGTGCTTTTTTTTCATATAAATAGTCTACTAGTGGTAAATTGCTTACTCCTAACCCTATTACTGCAACTTTTCTAAATCTTATGTATTCATTAAATTCTTTTAATATTTCATTTTCAAAATTCACGCTTATTCCCTCCTGATACCTGTTTATTTTCTATTTTATTCATAAAAATTTTTTTCGTTATTTATTATATCCCTTTTTTTTGAAA
>CAYQBQ010000045.1:0-8169 GCA_964415805.1 uncultured Clostridium sp. | reverse complement strand
CCTGTTGTTCTTCTTGGTAAGATTTTTCCTTTATCATTAACAAATTTCTTTAATTGGTCAGCGTTTTTGTAATCTAATTCAAAGTTTTTGTCACTACATAAAACACAAACTTTTTTTCTTTGTTTTCTGAATTTTGGATTGTAATCTTCATCATAGTTTTTATTATTTCTTTTTTGTTTTTTATCTGCCATTTTGTTATTTTCCCCCTCTCGTAATTATTCTAAAATGGTAAATCATCTGCAGATGATGTTTCAAAATCTGAACCCATACTTCCTGGCATTGTGCTTCCAAAAGTATTTTCAAAAGCTCCTGCTCCCATATCGCCTTCTCTTTTACTATCAGCAAAATATGCTTCTTCTGCAACAACTTCTGTTACATAGTGTTTAACACCTTGATCATCATCCCAAGTTCTTGTTTGAATTCTACCTATTATTCCAACTTGTTGACCTTTCTTAAAGTATTTGCTACAAAATTCTCCTAATTTGCTCCAAGCTACAATATTGATAAAATCAGCTTGTCTTTCTTCTCCTTGTCTAACAAATCTTCTGTTTACTGCTAGACTGAATGAAGCAACTAATGTATTGTTTGTTTGTGTATATCTTACTTCTGGATCTCTTGTAAGTCTTCCCATTAATATTACTTTGTTCATTTTTATTCCTCTTTTCTTTACTTTAATTTAGGTCCCACATTTATATTTTTTTGCTTTATAAATTAAGCTTCTTTTCTTACAACGATGAATTTTATTATATCGTCTGTGATTCTGTAAACTCTTTCAAGTTCTGTTATTGAATCTGGTTTTGCTTCAAAGTTAAATAACATATATGTACCTTCTTTGAATTTTTTGATTTCATAAGCTAATCTTTTTTTACCCATGTTTTCAACTGATTCAACTTTTCCATTTTCATTGATTAATCCTGTGAATTTTTCTTCTAAAGCTTTTAAACCTGCTTCGTCAACATTTGGATTAACAATGATAACACTTTCGTATTTGTTCATTATTTTCACCTCCCTATGGATTTTGCAACCTAACTTTTTAGTTAAGTAGAGATGCTTAAAAATAGCTATACTTATTTTAAGCATAGCTATTTTATCATATTTTTTTGATATTTGCAACTGATTTTCAGAATTTTGCATTAAATTTGTTATAGTTTAGTTACAATTCACAGCCTCAGGAAATTTTTGTGTGTATTTTTATTGTTTTTATCACATTTTTGCAAAAGATATACTTTTTTTATCTTCTTTATTATTTTCACATGTTTTCTTTCCAAAATCAATTTTCTTTTGTAATTCAATAACAGGAATGGGTAAAATAGAAATTGCAACAGTAATAATCCACTGAGTCATATTCAAAGGTACAACTTCAAATACATTAGCAAAAGCTGGAATAACAACTACTATACCTTGAATTAGTATTCCCAAAATAAAGCTCCCCAATAAATATTTATTTTCAAAAACTCCTGTCTCAAAAATTGACTTCTCATTCTTTATATTAAAACTGTGAACTAATTCCAAAAATCCTATTGATAAAAACGCCATTGTTCTACCAACTTCTAGTCCATAATATTTGTTTCCAATACTAAATGCAACAAGTGTAAGAACTCCTATCATAATTCCTTCAACAATAATTTTATTCCACAAACCATCTGCAAATATTCCTTTTTTACTATTTACTGGCTTTCTGTTCATTATATCTTTTTCAGGTTTCTCAAGTCCTAAAGCAATTGCTGGTAATGAATCTGTAACTAGATTTATCCATAGCAATTGAATTGCAAGTAGAGGCGATTTTAATCCTAAAACTAATCCCATAAAAATAGTTACTATTTCTCCTATATTTGTTGCAATTAAAAAATGTATTGCTTTTTTAATATTGTCATATATGTTTCTACCTTGTTTTACCGCTTCTACTATCGTTACAAAGTTATCGTCTGTAAGAATTATATCAGCAGCATTTTTTGCTACATCTGTACCATTTTTCCCCATTGCGATTCCAATATCAGCATTTTTAAGTGCGGGACTGTCGTTTACACCATCACCAGTCATTGCAACAACTGCTCCATTTCTTTGCCACGCTTTTACTATTCTTACTTTATGTTCTGGTGTTACCCTTGCAAATACCGAATATTCTTTAATATTTTTCTCTAATTGATTTTGAGTCATTTTATCAAGTTCTTGACCAGTTATAGCCCTATCTTTTATGCTTAAAATTCCTAAGTCTTTAGCAATTGCTTTTGCTGTTTCTAAATGGTCTCCTGTAATCATTACTGTTTTTATTCCAGCATTTTGGCAAGTTCTTACTGCTTCTTTGACCCCTTCTCTTGGTGGGTCAATCATTCCTATAAGTCCTGCAAATGTTAAATTATTTTCAAGATTATCTGAATCAATTTTGCTTGGTAGAAAATCTATGTCCTTATATGCAACCGCTATTACTCTTAATGCTTTTTGGGCCATTTGCCTATTATCATTTTGAATTTTTGATGTTTGTAAAGCTTGAACTCTTATATTATTTGAATTATTTGCCTCTAAAATTTCTTTTGTGCATCTTTGTAATAATACATCTGGTGCTCCTTTTGTAATTACACGATATTTGTTTCCTAATTTATGTATTGTTGTCATCATTTTTCTATTAGAATCAAATGGAATTTCATTAACTCTTGGCATTAATATTTCTAAATCATTTTTTACAGTTCCTAAATTTATACTTTCTTCTACGATTGCCTTTTCTGTTGGTTCACCTGATACAATTTGACTACCATTTTCCACAGAAATCTCACAATCTGTGCATAATGTAGCGAATTCTATTATTAATTTTTTATTTTGACTTCTTACATCTACTACTTTCATTTTGTTTTGAGTAAGTGTTCCTGTTTTATCTGAACAAATTACACTACTACTTCCAAGTGTTTCAACTGCTGGTAATTTTCTAATTATACTATTCTTTTTTGCCATTTTGGTAACACCTATTGAAAGCATAATTGTAACTATTGCAGGTAACCCTTCTGGAATTGCTGCTACTGCAAGTCCAACAGATGTCATAAACATTTCAACTGGTTCTATATGTTTTATTAATCCCATTACAAATATTATTACGCAAATTGCTAAGCATGCTAATCCAAGTATTTTTCCTACTTCGCCTAACTTCTTTTGTAACGGTGTTTCTGGTGCTTCATCTTCAATAATCATATTGGCTATTTGTCCAACTTTTGTGTTCATTCCTATATCTGTAACAACTGCTTTTCCATGTCCATTTACAGTAATACTTGCCATAAAGGCCATATTTTTCATATCACCTAAAGGAATATCTTTTTTACATATTATATCTGCATCTTTTAATGATGGCTCTGTCTCTCCTGTTAATGATGATTCTTCTATTTTTAAATTATGACTTTCTAAAATTCTGCAATCAGCTGGAACGTAATTTCCTGCTTCTAATTCTATAATGTCTCCCCTTACTAATTCTTCTGCATTTATTTCTACTTTTTTGCCATTTCTTATTACTTTTGCTATTTGAGGTGTCATTTGTTTTAACGCTTCAATTGATTTTTCAGCTTTTGCCTCCTGAATTACTCCCATTAATGCATTAAATATTACTATACCAATAATTATAATGGAATCTACATAGTCATTTTCTCCCTGCATTTTTGAAACAACTGCTGATATTATTGATGCTATTATTAAAATAATAATCATAAAATCGTTGAATTGCTTTAAAAATTTTATTACTATGCTTTCTTTCTTTTTTTCTTTTAATTTGTTTTTTCCGTTTTTTTCTTGTCTTAGTTTTACTTCCTCTTCTGATAATCCTTCCTTTTCATTTGTGCATAAATCTTTTAAGACTTCATTTTTTCTTAATGTTTGCCACATAAATTATTCACTCCTTTTTCTTATGCGTTTTTTAATAATTTATTAAAATATATGTGGCTTGTACTTTTTTATTCCAAAGTAGCAAGATAATTTTTTTGTCATATTATGTTGTAAGAGGTGTTATTATGATAAATTCATTACTTTTAGCATTATCCAGTAGCATAGATTCTTTAGGAATAGGTATAACGTATGGTATTAAAAATACAAAAATATCAAGAATTGGAAAAATAATTTTATTTGCAATGTCACTTATAACAACATATATATCTATATTTTTTGGAAATCTAATTCAATATATATTTCCAAAGGTATTTACTAATTTTTTAGGATGTTTAATACTAATCTGTATTGGAATATACATATGTTTTCAGGCTTTAAAAAAAGAAAAAGATTCTAAAAATATTTTTAATAGTCCAATATCTTCTGACATAAATCATTCAAAAATTATTGAACCGCAAGAAGCTTTAATATTAGCTATTGCTCTTTCTTTAGATAGTTTTTGTATTGGAATTTGTGGAGCTATAACTGATATTAATCTAACTTTATTTCCTTTTTTGGTGAGTATTTTACAGTTGATTTTTCTAAGTTTGGGTTCATATTTAGGAATTCATATTAGAAATTTTTGTAAATTACCTCAAAATGTTTGGTCTATTATTTCTGGAATATTATTAATTTTTATAGGATTTTTAAAATTTATTACTTTTTAGATTAATGTTATCTATTGACAATATTACATTATTTGTCTTATAATATGTTTTATCAAACAACATTGGAGGTAGCAATATGGAAAAAATAACTTTAGTAGGACCATCATCTACTGCAACAGTAGAAACATCAGACATTAAGAAATTTGACAAATTTTTGTCATGGCTTATTGAATATAACCCTTCTGAACATTGTGATTTAGATCATTATTCAATAAAAACAGACAATAGATTAATTGCGTCAAAAATAAAAGCAAGAAAAATGGGATTTATTGTTAATTAACCCACTAAAGTATATTGTGAAAAAGCAGAGGATATTTACTTTCCTCTGCCTTTTATTATTTTTTTCTCTATGAGTTATCCTAATTTCATTGACAACAATTTAGAAATACCACTTTCTTCCATAGTTACTCCATATACACTATCAGCTACTTCCATAGTACCTTTTCTATGTGTAATAACCAAAAATTGAGTATGTTCAGTAAATTTCTTTAAATATTCAGCATATCTAAATACATTTACATCATCTAAAGCTGCCTCAATTTCATCTAATACGCAGAATGGTGCTGGATTTATTTTTAAAATTGCAAATAACAAAGCTATTGCTGTAAATGCTTTTTCTCCACCTGATAAGAGCATCATGTTTTGTAATTTTTTTCCTGGTGGTTGTACTGTAATATCTATTCCACATTCTAAAATATTATCTTCATCTTCAAGTTTTAATTCTGCTTTTCCTCCACCAAATAATTCTGCAAAGACTTCTCCAAAGTTTTTGTTTATTACTTTAAATTTCTCTCTGAATTGTTCTTTCATAATTTGCGTCATCTCTGAAATAACATTTCTTAATTTACTCATTGTATTTTCTAAATCTAGACGTTGCTCACTCATAAAATCATATCTATCTTTTAAATTTTTATATTCCTCAATTGAATCTATATTAACACTTCCAAGTTCTTTAATTTCAGTTCTTAAAACATTTACTCTTCTTTGTGTTAATTGTACATTTTCTGGTTTTTGATATTCACCTACATTATTTGGTGTAAGTTCATATTCTTCCCACATTTTATTGTAGATTACGTTTATATCTTCTTCGATTTTTGTTTTCTTAACATCTAATTTTACAAGTTGGCCTTTTAAATCTTCTATAACTTTAAATTTATCTGTTATTTCATTTTCTTGTTTTGCAAGTTTCTCATTTTTTAAAGTTCTTTCTTGTTTTAGCTCTTCTATTTTTGAACTACTATTTTGTACATTTGTTTTAACTTCTTCAATTTTCTGAAGTGTTCCTTCTATTGATTTTTGCAATTCTTCATTGTCTTTTTTTATTTGTTCAATTTGTATTTCTTTATTTTTAATACTTTGATTTGCATTTTCTAATTCTTGATTAATTCTTTCTTGTATTTCTTGTATTGATGCTTCACTTTCATCAAATGATGATACAGAAATTTTTAAGTTTGTAATATCAAAATTTAAGTCATCTATGTATTTTTGGTCATCTTTATTAAGCTCTGCAAATTCATTTATAATTTTTGATAATTCTTGATTTTGCTCTGAAATTTTATTAATTTCTACTTGTATATTTCCTTTGGTTGATACTGCCTCTTCTTTTTGTTTTTCTAGATTTGTTTGTTCTTCTCTTAATCTATTTAAACGTTTTTGAAGTTTTTCTATATTTTCATCAATTGAAATGACTTTTTGTCTCTCTGTTGCATATGTGATATCTATTTCTTGTAATTCTTTTTCTAAATTAGCTGATAACTCTAGAATTCCTTCAATTGATTCTTCATAGTTTTGCTTATCATTTTGTAATTTTTCGATTTGTTGTTTCAGATTATTGATTTCTTTTTCAAGTTTTTCAATTTCTTTGCCTCTACCTAAAATATTGACAGTCTTTTTAGCAACTGAACCACCAGTAATTGCACCAGATGGATTTATTAAATCTCCCTCTGTTGTTACAATTCTAAATGTATATCCATTTTGTTTTGCAACTTTTATTGCTGTATTCATATTATCTACAATTACTGTTCTTCCAAGTAAATTTAAAATTATTTGTTCATACTTTTTGTTGTACTTTACTAGGTCTGATGCGATTCCTATAACACCATTTTCATTGCCTTTTATTTTATCTAGTTTTCTTCCTTTTACTGATGAAATTGGTAAAAATGATGCTCTTCCTAAATTATTTTCTCTTAAATGTTCAACCAATTTTTTTGCATCTTCTTCTGTTTCTGTTACTATGTTTTGAAGACTTGCACCCAAACACATTTCAATCGCTGTTTCTAATTCATCAGGTACTTCAATAATGTTTGCTAAAACTCCATGCATTCCTTTTCCTAAATCTTTTATATTTTCACAGTCTTTTAACAATGATTTAACACTTTTAATATAGCCTTCTTTTTCCTTTTCAGTTTCAATCAAAAATTTTAATTTTGACTCTTTTACTCTCATATCACTTGATAAAATATTGATATTACTTTCAAATGATTTAATTTTTTGGTTTGCCTCTTCTCTTTGTTTTGCAACATCATCTAATGACTTTTGGGCCTTATTTTTTTTATTTTCTATTTCATTAAATTGTTTAGCTATATCTTCTTTGTTAAGTCTTGTAGAATCCAATTCTAAAATTGTCGATTGCATTTCTTGTTTTATTTGAGCTTGCCTTTTTTCATAGTTTTGATAATTTATATTTTGTGCATTTATTTCTGATTGAAGTTCATATTTTTTGTCTGTATTTTGTTCTACGGTTTGTTTATATCCTTCAATTTCTAGCTCTTTTGAAGATAATTTTTGTGTTAATTTATCAAGTTCAGCTTGTTTTTCGTTTAGCTCTTTTTCAAACTTTTCTCTATTTTGTTTCAAATTATCCTTTTTAGCCTCTTTTTGCTCAATTTCTTCGTGTAATTCTTTAATATGATTATTTTGTTCTTCAATTTCTTTTGAATATCTTTGGCTATTTTCATTATTGTTTGCGATTCTTGTTTTTGCTACATTTATATATGAATTTAATTGTTCAATTTGTTTTTGACTTTCAAAACCGATATTAGACATATTTTCAATTTCTTCTGTAATACTATCTATACTGTTTTTTAGTTCTTCTTTTAAAGCTTTTATTTTCTCTAATTTTTCTTCTTCTTCATTAGCCTGATTTTGCATTACTTCAATTGATTGTACTAATTCTTCTAAATCCTTTTTGTATTTTTCAATGTTATATACAAATAAACCAATTTCAATACTTTTTAATTCTTCTCTTAAATTTAAATATTTTTTAGCTTTATCCGCTTGTATTTGTAATGGCTCTAGATTTCCTTCAATCTCAGTCAAAATATCATTTATTCTAAGAAGATTTAATTTTGTATGTTCCAACTTTTTTTCAGACTCTTCTTTTCTAGTTCTATATTTTACAATGCCTGCAGCCTCTTCAAAAATATGTCTTCTATCCTCTGATTTATTACTTAAAATCTCATCAATTTTACCCTGGCCAATTATTGAATAACCATCTTTACCAATACCTGTATCCATAAATAATTCCAATACATCTTTTAGTCTACATGGAACTTTATTTATAAAATAGCCTGTCTCACCGCTTCTGTAAATTTTTCTTGTA